>JANOKV010000657.1:0-6229 GCA_031419415.1 Hyphomicrobiales bacterium
GGCGAGATCATCGGTGAACCGTTGGCCAATTTCGGCTTGGCGACGGGCGCCGAGCAGAAGGCCCGGGTCGCCGACCTGCTGGCCCGCGTCGGCCTTCGCCCCGAGAGTGCGAGTCGCTACGTGCACGAATTTTCCGGCGGCCAGCGCCAACGCCTGGGCATCGCCAAGGCCATCGCCGTCAATCCGCAAGTGATCGTTGCCGACGAGCCGGTCTCGGCGCTGGATGTGTCGGTCCAGGCGCAGGTGCTCAATCTGCTGATCGATCTGCAGGATGAGTTGCGTCTCACTTACTTGTTCATCAGTCATGATCTGGCCGTCGTGCGCCACATCAGCCATCGCGTGGCAGTCATGTATCTGGGCCGCATCGTGGAGTTGACGACGCGGACGCAGCTCTTCACGCGGCCGCAGCACCCCTACACCGAAGCATTGCTCGCCGCAGCGCCCGCCCCCGATCCGGCGCGCAGGGGCGCAAAACGGTTGATCTTGAAAGGCGACGTGCCGAGCCCTGCCAACCCGCCACCGGGGTGCCGCTTCCACACCCGGTGCCCCTATGCGGATGCCGCCTGCAAGGTCGTCGATCCACCCCTCGTCGAAGTGTCGCGAGGCCACTACGTCGCCTGCCTGAAACGGCCCGCCAACACCAGCATCCTCGACTGAAACCAAGTCCGGCCGAAATCGCCATGGGGATCGCCAAGCGCCCGAACGCGGCGAGCCAAGGCGTGAGAACATCCGTTCTCATTGCAAGCCATTGATCTGCTGATCGTTTAATTGGCGCACCGGTCAGGATGAAACTGGGCACCGCTATGTCATTGCAGGGCCAATATAATTTTTGTGACTCGTGATCGTGCTGCAAAGTTTCATGAGGCCCGGGCTCTAGTTAGTCGGCGCAAATGGGGGCGCGTTCATTCGGTTCTGGCCCAGCACAATCACTGTGCAATGGTTTTGCGCGCGCGTGATGCCGTTATAGAGCAATCGGCGCAGATGCTCGGAGCTGCCCGTCGCCGTATGCGGCCAAAGGACAATCACGTTCGGAAACTCGCGGTTCTTGGCGCGCTGGATCGTCATAACAAGATGCCCGCGTTGTTGCCGGAAGCCCAGACGCGAGCGACTGCGAACGGCCTCCCGCACAAACTCCGTCACTTGCGCGGCGGTAAAAGCCGCTTGCCCGTGTGCGCGGCGCAAGCGGTCCATGCGGCTGATGGCTTGCGCGATTGGGGCGTGTTCGGCCAACGGCCTTAGGACCACACGAAGATCGGTGCAGGATGCCGCATCCGGTAATGCGATGTCGGCCAGCAAGGCGTTGGCTTCCTCGTCGTCGTGACGGTCCCAAGTATGCGGATACGGCCCAAACGTTCCGCCATTGTTGCGCGTCCATTGTCTCGTCCGCACGGATGCAAGCGCAGCGCGGATGATCGCATTGCTTCCATCAGGTGTGAGAATGACCACCGGGCCTTGGCGTTGCGAGATATCGTTGGCAATCGCCCATGCAAGAAGTCCTGTGTTCCTCTGCGTTGCGACCGCGTCTTGCAACCTAAAACCCGGGCCGGTCCATGTCGTCCTGTTCTGGGCGGTTCTGCTGGTGAGAACCGCCTTCATATCTCGGCCTTCGCGCACGGCTAGCGCGGCGGCAAGAAGCCCCTGCTGAGTGGTGCGCCGAACCTGCGTGAGACGGTGCGTCTGTCCTGCGCCTTCAAGCCAACCCATAAGGGGAGCGGTGTCGCGTCCGTTATGAAGACACTGGAAGGCGTCCGCCGCCGCCACGATTCGGCACGATGGCGAGAGCCCTTGAAGAACGCGCATCCGGTGTTCGTCGAGGTCTTGCGCCTCATCGACGAGAACCAACGGGAAACTTCGGGCTACCCATTGGCGGACAGATTCGTTTTCCAGAAGCGATCCTGCCAGCGCGCACGGCCCGTCAAACTCGTTCAGCGCATCGGCCTCCGCCTGCATCGCTGATGTAATCATGCTCCTGCGCCGCGCGGCCAGTGTCCGGGCAAACACATCGAAGGTCTGGCAATCAAAGCGCTGGAGGAAGGCCGGGTTCTCGCCAAGCCGTGCGTCCAGACGGCGGCGCGCACCGTTCATAAAAGTAAGCGCCAAGAGCTTGTGCCCTTCGCCAAGCACTCCGTCTTGAACGATTTCTCCCGCGCGGCCGACGAGATTGTGGGTCTTGCCTGTACCTGCCGCGCCCTCGAAAAAATCGAAAGTCATGGAGGCGTAAACCTGAAGACGTGCATTTCGGCGGTCGAATCTGCCGCGATGCGCATGAAGAGCGGCGTGTTGGCGTTTGCTGGATCGCGCAGTACGGCGCACAATGCATTCAGCACCTGGGCGGCGCGGGACCGGCAGGCCTCATTCCCCATGAGAATGACTGCGGTGCTTTCATGGGTCGGCGCATAGGATTTCTGTGTGAGAAGGTGGGTGGTGAGCGCCTGAGCGTTGGCAAAGGGCGTTCCTAATGCAGCACCAAGCGCGAGCAGCATCCCGGCCTCGTCCGCGCCCGCGATCCATGAAACCACATGCTCCATCGCCCAGCCGTGTGGCCAGAACACCACGCAACGGGGCGGCGGGTCGCTGGTCCTCACCGCATCGAAGTAGCTGCGCCCGTCATTGTCTCCGTCCACAAGTATGCAGGGCCGCGCGTGAACGGCGCTGACCAGCGCGAATGTGTCGGCAATCTTGGCGTCGATGGTCGGAACGACACCGACAAAGGTGGATAGAAGCGGCGCGCCGTCTCCGGCGTCCTGCCAACCTTGATGTAGTTCTAAGGCGGTTTGTAGCACCTCAAGCCATGCCACGTCTGAAACCCCTTCGGGAATCAGGACGCATTCGTGCATGAGCGCGCCCAACAGCTTCTGCCGCCATGCAAAGAGCAAGTGTTGGTGGTGATTGGTCGGCTGGGCGGGTACGGGGTCCATGAGCGGTTTAGCGTTCAGGACACCCCCACGCGTTTCGATAAAGAGCGTATCGGGCGCGGGGAACATCGCGGCGACTATAGGCGAATGTGTGGTCACGATGGTCTGGTTGCAGAGCGCATTCAGACGGTTGACCAATCGCTTCTGCTGCGAAGGCTGGATGTGCAGTTCCGGTTCCTCGACGGCCAGCACGAATGATTGTCCAGTCTCCGCGCGCGCCTTGCCAAACTGCATCAGCAGCAGAAGACTTTGAAGGGAAACAAGGCCGGTGCCCTGCCGCTGCGAGGGAAGGGTTGGTCCCGTGCCTTGTACAAAATGCGGAACTACGCTTTCCAATACGGAGTCGCTGTCGGTCGCGGTTAACCGCAGCTGAAGTTTGGGCGCGCTGGCCATGAGTGCGCGCAATTCATCATTCGCCGCACCGACTATCTCGGACAGTCCCGGCTGGTCTTCAAGGCGCGTCCCTTCGGGCGGAGTCCAGAGACGCGCCCGTTCAGCCCGGACGGCCTGTGCGGGCATGTCTCCGCGCGTCGCGACCACTCGCCGGAACAACTCGGACGAAAAGGATATCCACTTGTCCCAGGTGCGCGAGGCCGGCACCAGAAAGAAGCCCAGCTCCTGAAGCACCTTGGCTCGGATGGTGCGAAGGTGCGCATTTTCCGCGAACGGATCGCCCAGTGTGGCCTCGTCATCCACAAAGAAGCGGATCGTCTCGGCCTCCAGCTCGTCTAGATCGAAGCGAGCAGCAAAACCGATCTGCACGGCCAAGTCAGTGTGTTGCGCGTCCGGCGTGGCGCTTAAAGACTTGGCCGTATGATCGAACCACTTCTCAACGCCGCGTTCAGGGCTGAACCAAGAGGGATGATGGTGCGGGTCGTTGGGCGTAAAGCCCGTCACGGTGGCGATACACAGGATGCGCGCTGCTTCATTCGGCGCGCTACCGTGAAAATCGTGCTCGGTAAGGCGGCGCACCAGACGGTCGCGCCCGAACAGCAATGCCAGCGCCTCAATAACGGTGGTTTTGCCGCTGTTGTTGGGGCCGACCAGCACGACGTGGCGGCCCAGGGAAATGTCCGCCGAGCGAACGCCCCGAAAACCTGCAATTGTAAGTCGAACGATATGCATTCAGCCTTTCCTCGAAAGGGGCAAGGTTAGCAGTTCGACTGAGTGATCGTCTTGGGCTTTCACTAGTTGGCGCATATGTACCCACGACGGAGTTCGAGCGACACGTACACCTCCGTAATCGGATTTCCAGAAGATCGACGAAGCTATTTAGTCCCGCTCTTCGTCATTCCGGCCGTGCAACAAGGCGCGGAGATGTCCCTGCTGCTACCTCGGGTGCACGGGGCAGTTCGATGTCAAGTTCGATAAGGCTAAGGGCCTTCTGGCATTCAGAGAGCGCCGAACGTTCGTAAGGAGCCTCGGGGTCGACCTGCGACTGGTGAAGTGCCTCGGCGGCCGATTGGATGTGTTCCAAGGTCTTCGGTGACCATTTGTTGCCGGACAGCTGCAAACTGCGGATCGCCAGTCCGATTTCGTGCCGGGCCGTGGAACCGTTTACATCAAGCCCGCCCTCGGTCGCCTTGGCGTTGAGAAGCTTCCAGGCCTCACTTAGGTAATGCCGCAGCTCACGGTCTTTTGGCACGCGTTCGCAGAAGGCTGCCGTGGCGCGCTCTTGCATCGGACGCGGGGAGGTAATGATGATCCGTAGCCCACGATCTTCGAAGCGGTCGACTCTGGGGATGCCGATCAGCCGTTCTGCAACGTCGAACGGAACCTGCGAGTTGGGTGCGATCAAGCGACGGGGCTTGGTGTCGCGGTGCGTCAGCAGGATGACCCTCGCACCCTCGACGCGGGCACGCATTTCGCCATTGACGATGAGCAGCCAGCCGTACCGATCCGATGTCCAATAGGTCTGGCGTTCCGCGCCGGCGGACGTCTTGGGCCGACTGTTGTCATTCACATTGGCTTTCTCGGGGTTGGCGGGCAGTGGTGCAAACGCTCCGAGGTCCGGATGCGCCGTCGGCGTGACCGACGAACTATCGTTTCCTTTCCGGTTTTTCATCGCACGCTACTCCCATGTGGGTCCGCCACTTTGCGGCCCGGTCGGTTTTTGCCGAGACTGCGCAAGTCGCTCTTGCATCCGCGCGCGGCGCTCATCGGCCGCCGTCCGCGAGGACTCATCGCTCTTGGTACCTGTGATGTCCTGCGCGGTTTCGCGGACCTCACGCTCTCGCTGCTCGGTCTGTGCCATCCGCAGCTGATCCTCAACACGGGTTTCCCGCACCAGATCGCGGATAAGGCTCCGCCGCTCACGCGCCTCGATCATGTCGAGCGCGGCTTCGCGCCGTGCGATGCCCTTCTTCTCGCGTCCATGTCGGCGGTCCAGTGCCTCGTTTTCGAGGCGGTGTCGCTCGGCCGGATTGAGGGCCGGGTTGCGCCGCAGATGGCCAACAACAGACCGGAGACCCGGCACGCGTTCAAGCAGCCCGAAGAGCGTGCCGGCGACGATGTTGAACAACCGGCCGTCTTCGGCCTTCTGCGCCACGTGCAGGGCCATGCGCTCACTCGCGTGCGTCAGGGTCAGCTTCTGACTCCGCTCGTCGATGACCCGCCTGCGCCGTGCCGCCTGCTTGGCGGCAAGGTTGGCAGCCGACTTAGCGCCGCGCTGCCGAGCCTTTTCGCGCAGCCGCTCATCGACCGCCCGCTGCCGGGCGGCTTGCTCGGCCTGGGCGGCCTCAACCGTCGGCAGGGTCTCTGCCGGCAGGGAGGCAAGGCGGGCCTTTACATCCTTCGTGCGTGCCCCGTCGATCTGCCGGGCAAGGGCATGAACATGCCCGGCGCGGTCCACGACGACATAGGCGCGGCGCTCGCCCTTGGCGAGGACGTAGCCTGCACGCTCAAGACCCGCACGAAAAGTCTCGGCGGTGTCGGATGAGCGGTAGATGGCGGTCACAGTGCTACGGCGCTGCTCGGGCGTAATGCCGGACGCCTCGGCCATGGCCTTTTCGGCGAAGGTGACATCGCGGGTCTTCTCAAACCGGGCATCGCCCCGGTCCTCGGCAAGCCCGGCAGGCAAGGGAAGACCGTAGGCATGAGCCTAGCTCCCGCGCGCAGGTGCGGAGCTTCATGCGGTCATGGCTCATCGGGACGGCGCGCATATTGGCGACATCGATCCGGGACCATACGACGTGGCAATGCTCACGCCCGTTCTTCACGTGGAAGACCACGGCGCGCGGCTGGCCGGACAGGCTGCGGCGCGACAATCAAGGTGAGACACAGCGTCAATCAGGGTGAGACTGCGCCGGGGTGGA
>JANOKV010000658.1:0-2364 GCA_031419415.1 Hyphomicrobiales bacterium
TGACGCTCGCGCCGGGAGACGGCGGCTGGTGGGACAATCGTTTCGCGGTTTCGGTGGCGCCCAGTGTGGCACAACCGGTTACCATTCGGGCGCTCGGCGTCGACGGTTGGGCCGAATTGAAACGCCGGGTGCCCGCCCTGGCGACGTGGACCAATCTTCCGCCCGGCGCTGTGGCCTCGCTTCCGGCGGTCTGGCGCGGCGCTGAATTTCTGGCCGCCCCTTGGTTCGACGACCGGACCGCCCTTGTGCCGCCTCTGCTTCGACAGAGTATTTCCAATGGATGGTCTACTGCTTACGCCACTGAGCGGAACCTATACCTTACCGAATTTCGGCCACCGGAGCGCTTTTTGTCGTCACTGAGCGCACCGGGCAAAAGGGGCTGATTGCGCCTCCGGGTCATGCGCCGGACAAGCTGCGCGCTCGACGCGCCGTCTCGGTCACGCGTTCTTGGCAAACTCGTTGCAGGTGCCTATGTTAAGGTTCATCGAGTGGAGTGCCGACAAGGCTCGGGCCGCCGGACGGGACGTTGTGCGAACACGGCGGGCAGCTCCACCAGGAAGGGTTTCTCATGCAATCGCATTTCCGCAATTTTGCAATCTGGGTCGTCATTGGCCTATTGCTGTTTGTGCTGTTCAACCTCTTCCAGAACCCGACGCAGACCGCCAAGGGCAATACGATCGGATATTCCGAATTCATCGCCCAGGTGGATCAGGGTAACATCACGGATGTCGTCATCCAGGGCCAGAAGGTCTCAGGCAATTTCGCGGATAAGAGCCGAACCTTCCAGACGCTGACGCCAGAAGATCCCGCCCTCGTGCCGCGCTTGCTGGCCAAGGGTGTGCGTATCAACGTGAAGCCCGCTGACGAGGACGTGCCCTCGATCTTCAGCGTGCTCGTGTCGTGGTTCCCGATGCTGCTGCTCATCGGCATCTGGGTGTTCTTCATGCGCCAGATGCAATCGGGCGGTGGACGCGCCATGGGCTTTGGCAAATCCAAAGCCAAGCTGCTGACAGAACGCTCGGGGCGGGTCACCTTCGAAGACGTGGCCGGTGTCGACGAAGCCAAGGTCGATCTGCAGGAGATCGTGGAATTCCTCCGCGATCCGCAGAAGTTCCAGCGGCTCGGTGGTCGCATCCCGAGGGGTTGTCTGCTCGTCGGACCTCCCGGAACTGGCAAGACGCTGATCGCGCGCGCGGTCGCGGGTGAAGCCAACGTGCCGTTCTTCACCATCTCGGGCTCAGACTTCGTCGAAATGTTCGTGGGCGTGGGCGCCTCGCGCGTGCGCGACATGTTCGATCAAGCCAAGAAGAATGCGCCCTGCATCATCTTCATCGACGAAATCGACGCTGTGGGTCGCCATCGTGGCGCGGGCCTGGGCGGCGGCAACGACGAGCGCGAGCAGACCTTGAACCAGCTCCTCGTCGAGATGGACGGCTTCGAAGCCAACGAAGGCATCATCATCCTGGCGGCGACCAACCGTCCCGACGTGCTCGATCCAGCCCTGCTGCGTCCGGGCCGCTTCGATCGCCAGATCCAGGTGCCGAACCCCGACGTGGTCGGCCGTGAGAAAATCCTGCGCGTGCACATGCGCAAGGTGCCACTCGCACCCGACGTCGAACCGAAGGTGATCGCCCGCGGCACGCCGGGCTTTTCCGGCGCGGACCTCGCGAACCTCGTAAACGAAGCCGCCCTGCTGGCCGCGCGACGGTCCAAGCGGATGGTCACGCAGGTCGAGTTCGAGGACGCCAAGGACAAGGTCATGATGGGCGCGGAACGGCGCTCGATGGCCATGACTGAAGAAGAAAAAATGGCGACGGCCTATCACGAGGCGGGCCATGCGATCGTCAACGTACTGGTGGCCCACAACGATCCCCTGCACAAGGTCACGATCATCCCGCGCGGCCGTGCGTTGGGCGTCACCATGGCGCTGCCCGAGCGGGACAAGCTCAGCTACTCCAAGCAATGGTGCGAGGCGCGCATCGCCATGACCTTCGGTGGACGCGTCGCCGAGCAGATCGCCTACGGCAACGAGCACCTGAATACGGGCGCTTCGAGCGACATCATGCAAGCGACCGATCTCGCGCGCCGCATGGTCACCGAGTGGGGCATGAGCGAGAAGCTCGGGCCGCTGCGCTACACGGACAACCAGCAGGAAGTGTTCCTGGGCCACTCCGTCACGCAACATCAGAATATGAGCGAGGAAACGGCGCGCCTGATCGACGAAGAGATCCGCAAGATCGTCAACGCCGGGCAAAGCAAGGCCTGGGAAGTTCTAGGCGCGGCGCGCGACAAGCTCGAAGCCGTGGCGCAGGCGTTGATGGAGTTCGAGACGATCAGCGGCGAAGAATGCATGACCGTCATGCG
>JANOKV010000659.1:0-8203 GCA_031419415.1 Hyphomicrobiales bacterium
TTCACCTTCGCAGACGAACCGCGGATCGCCTACAGCCTCTTGCTGCTGACGATGAACGCCATCCGGCACTCGCCCCACGGCACGACGGTCACGGTGTCCGTCGAGGATGACGAGATCGACGGCGTGCAGGTCAAAATCACAGATCAGGGCATCGGAATTCCACCCGGCCGCCTCGAGCTGCTGCGGACGTGCCTCGACACCCCGGTCGGCTTTGCCGACGAGCAGAAATTCGGGTTCGGGATCCCCATCGCCACAGCCATCGCACGGCTGCACGGGGCGTCCCTCGCGCTCGACAGCGCAATGGGAAGCGGAACCGTCGCGACCCTGCGATTGCCCAGCAGTCGACGCCGCAACGATTTGATCACCAAGTCGGAGTACCGACGCAGCGCCTGATGCACCGCAGTCGGCGCCTGGCAGATGTGCAAGAACGAAACATTCACACTTTGAGCGACATGGTCCATTTCGCTTAGCAGGAACCCTTCATGAGACCCGTCGAAATGAAAAATTCCACCGATCCGGTGCTCAACCCCGCCGTGCTGCAGCAATATGCGCAGCGCAAGACCGGACTTCTGGAACGGCTGGTGACCGCCTACCTCGAAGAGGCGCCCGCCTATCACCAGAACATGCGGGCCGGCGGCGTCGCGCGCGACTTCGATCTCGTCAAGATCAATGCCCATTCACTCAAGTCGTCGAGCGCCAATCTCGGTGCAGTGCGGCTTTCGAAGTTGTGCCAGGACTTGGAGTCGTCGGCGTCGGCCAAGTCGGCCGATGACATCATCGGTCTTTTGGAGCAGCTCGGTCCGGAATGTTTCGAAGCCGAGGAAGCGCTGAAAAGCGCCGTCTTCACGATGACGGGAAAAACCCTCTTTGAAGACGGCCGATCGGCCAGCGCCGCCACGGCCAGTTCATGACGTCGGTTCAGGAGATTTGACATGGCCGAAGCCGAAAAAGCGCAGCTGCGCATTCTCGTTCTGGACGACCACGTAGATGTGGCGCAGGGCATTGCCGAAATCCTCGATCTGTTCGGCTTCGATGTCGTGCTCGCTCACGATGGACCCAGCGCGATCGCGGCCTACAACAACAACGCCATCGATATCGGTCTCTTCGATATTCGCATGCCGGGGATGAACGGGGTCGAGGCCTTCCTCGAAATCAAGCGCCAGCACAGCGATGCCAAGATCATCATGATGTCGGGTTATGCCGATGACGATTTGATCACCTGCGCGTTGGAAAACGGCGCGCGCGGGTTGCTGGCCAAGCCCTTCGATCCCGATGGCATGCTGGATAAAGTCAACGAAATCGTCGGGGAATCGGCGCTGCTGGCGCCTCACTGAGCGGCGCCGCACCCAGGTCTCCTGACGGACGCGACGTCGAAACTCTCAACGCTTCCATCGAGTGACCGTCATGACAGCGACAAGTGCGGGTGATATCGACGCTCTCGCGAAAGAAATCTCCGAGATCGCCCAGACCCACGATCTGACCCGGCGGGTCACGATCACCGGTTCGCGGTCGGAGGTGCGGCTTGCGGTTGCGATGAACCAACTGCTCGACGGTCTGGGTGCGCGCGAAAAACATCTGCGCACCATGATGGACTCCATGAAGGACGCGACCGACGACGCGCAGACGGCCAACAAGCTCCTCAAGCGCGTCAAGGACGAGTTGAAGTCGCGCAAGGTGCAGTTAGCGGACGCTGTTGCGAAGGCTTCGGCGGCCAATACGGCGAAGTCGCAATTCCTGGCCAACATGAGCCATGAAATCCGCACGCCGATGAACGGCATTCTGGGCACTGCCGAACTCCTGGCGCGCACGCCGTTAGAAGGCAAGCAGGAGCGATATGTCGGCACGATCCTGCGCAGCGGTCGCGCGTTGCTCACGATCATCAACGACATTCTCGATTTTTCCAAAGTCGAGTCGGGCAAGATCGAATTGAGCGACGCGCCGTTCGATCTGGTGGTGTGCATCGGTGATGTGATCGCGTTGCTCACGCCGACGTGCACGGCAAAAAACATCGAGCTGCATCTGATCGTCGAGCCCGACTTGCCCCATTTCTATCTGGGCGATGTCGGTCGCATCCGGCAAATTTTGACAAATATCATCGGCAATTCGGCGAAATTCACCGACGAAGGTTGTGTGACCGTGACGCTGAGCGGGAACAATATCGATGGCAAAGTCGGCCTTCGGTTCGAAGTGCGCGATACCGGCATCGGCATTCCGGCCAACAAGGTCAACGACGTTTTCGAGAAGTTCAGTCAGGTCGACAATACGTCCGCGCGCCGCCACGAAGGCACCGGATTGGGGCTGGCGATCTGCAAATCGTTGATCGAGCGCATGGGCGGCGGCATCGGTGTGGAGAGCACCGTAGGCGTCGGCTCGATGTTCTGGTTTACGCTGCCGCTGCACGTCTACGAGCAACCGGTCACCATCGACGAAGTCACGCAGAGCTTCGGCCTCGAGGGACGCCGCGTTCTCATGGTCGCGAAAAACGATGCCCAAGCCACGCCCGTGCGCGGTGTGCTGCAAGGGTTCGGCTGTGACATCAGGACGGTTTTGGGCCCGATCGATAAATCTGCAGTCGACGGTTTTTCCGAAGCGAACGGTGTGCTTCTCGTCGTCATGGAAAGCGTGGAGACCAGTGAAGCCTTTTTGCGCGAAATCGCCAATTTGCGCAGTGTTGCGCCGCCGGCCCGACTGTCGATCATCGCGGTGGCCGCAGACGGCGCCAATGAAGACGCGGCCAAATACGTGGACGCTGGTGCGCAGGCCTATCTCAACGGCGAAATTGGCGACGATGAGTTGCGCGACGCCGTCGAGACCGTGGTGCGCCACGCGGCGGATCGAACCTCGCAACTCGTGACGCGGTATTCGCTCGACGAGGATCGCAGAGCCCGCGAGACACCGCCGGATATGGGCGTCATGATCGATCCGATCGCAGCTGGGCGCAACAAAGTGCTGCTCGTCGAAGACAGTCTCGTCAATCAGGAGGTCGCGCGCGATTTCTTGGAAAGTATGGGCTGCGTGGTCGAATGCGTCAGAAATGGTCGCGAGGCCGTCGACGCCGTCGCGCGCCAGGCCTTCGATGTCGTGCTCATGGATTGCCAGATGCCCGTCATGGACGGCTTCCAGGCGACCCGCGCCATCCGCGAAAGCGAGATGAGCGCGCAGACGCCGCGCATTCCTATCATTGCCCTGACGGCGAATGCCTTCGAGAGCGATCAGAAGAAGTGCATGGCCGCGGGGATGTCGGATTTTCTCAGCAAGCCCTTCGATCCAGAACAGTTCGAATCGACCGTTCGCAAGTGGTTGAGCCGACCGGACAACATCACGCACGGTGAGGTTCTCCCGCAAGTGTTGGCCGAAATCGAGCAGGGTGAGCCGGCGGACGTCGACCCCGCATTTCACGATCTCGACGAGATCCGCCTGTCGTTCGAAGCCTGGTCGAGTGCGACGAACGATGCCGCGCGTTCACTGCTGCTGTCGGGCCCGGTGTTGACGATGGCCGAGCATTACCTGCGCACGCGCCCGCACGATATCCCCGAAGAGCAGGAAAACTATATTCTGCGCAGTCTCGCCGCCCAAACCCGGCGGGGCGTCACGGCTCGGACCGTTCGCGAAGCCGAAAAACCGCAGCGCGACGGTCGCATGCATTGGATGGTGCTCGCCGTTGCCGTGGTGGGCATTGCCGGCCTGTCGGCCACGTTGGGGACCCGCGCCCTCGATTGGGCATTCGATATCGCGTCGACGCCGCACGTGGCGGCGCTGCCCGCGCCCACGCCGTCTCCAGAGGCCGAGTCAATCGAGGTGGCAGCGGTTCAGCCCGCACCGCCTGCGCCCATGTCTCCACTCCCCTCAGAGGCTCCTTTTGCTGCGCCCGAACAGCCGCGTGGCGTGGAAGATCAGACCAGGGTGGTGCTTGTAATACCGCCGGCGCCCGAGGTGGTGAAACCAGCCAAACGCGACGCGACGGCGGACGATATTCGGACCCTGGCCACGGTGTCGAAAACCGCAGCCACGAACGGCAATAGGCGCGTGGCGCTGTTGCTCGCCGTTGAGGCGGTGCGCGATACCAACGCCAATCCGGCTCTGCTGGCCGACGCGAACCTCGCCAGGCAGTTGCGCTCGAGCTTATTCGGCGCGCTCACGACGCAGACCCACGTGTCCGGTGGCGTCGAGGTGGTTGCTCGAGGTATGCCTCCGCTCTGCCACGACGGCGTGCGATCGCAGGGCTTAGACCCGTCGGCGCTCTCGTCGCGGACGTCAGCTGTCGATCCGTCCTGCGGCCGCAGGCTCGTGTTGGCCCCCGATTATGCCGTCCAGGTCGTCGAGATCGACGGTGGGCGTGTGCTGGCCAATCTGGTTGGCCATCAGAGTGAAATCGTCAGCTCGGCGTTCGATCCGACGGGGCGTGTCGTTGTCACCGCATCGCGTGATGCGACAGCCAGACTTTGGGACGGCCGAACGGGACGCACGCTGGCTCAATTGACCGGCCACGATTACGCGCTGCTGGGGGCTGGCTTCAATTCTGATGGACACCAGGTCGTGACTTGGTCCGAAGACAAGACCGCACGGGTGTGGGATGTCCGCTCCGGCCGACAGATTGCGCGGTTGGCTGGTCATCAGGGAACCGTCACGAAGGCCGTATTCAGCGCCGACGATCAACTCCTTCTCACCACCTCGAACGATGGCAGTGCGCGGGTCTGGGCAACGGGCACCGGCGCCCTGCTGGCTACCTTGCTGTCTGACAGAGCAAATATCGTCACAGCCAATTTCAGCCGCGACGGACGCCGTGTCGTCACCCAGCAACACAATGGTGGCCTCATCGTCTGGGACGTTGCAACGCGCACGGCCATGTCGACCCTCGTCGATCCCACCGGCGCGACGACCGAGCATGGTCTCAGCACGGACGGTCGGTGGCTGGTGACCGCAACGGCCACCGGGGCGATCACCCTGTGGAATGCCGAAACAGGCAGCGCGTTCGCCGATCTGCATAGGGCGGGCCAGCGGACGTCGGCCATGGCCTTCAGCGCCGATGGCACGCATCTCATCGCCCTGTCGCAAGATGGTGGATCGACCCGTTGGCCGACGGTCGAGGCGCTGGATAGCGCCGTCGAGACTGCCCTGGGCAGCGCCGGGACTTGCCTCTCGACCAGCGAGCGGGCCGCGCTTGCCTTGGACCCTGCCGTGCCGGAGTGGTGCGGCGCGCACGCGGCCCCACTGACGCGTTGAGCGCGACCAACGCGTTGTCGCCTCACCGTGCTGCGGTCTGAACGAGACAGTCTTTGCAGGTGCGCAGGCGGCTATGTCCGACATGGCTATAGGCGTGAGATTTTACTTAGTTCTCGTCGCTTCGATCTTGGCTGGAGGGGGAATCGCCTCGGAGAACGCTTTGTGGGTTGCAGTGCGGCGATCGCTGCCTCGGTCGGCTTCCCTTGCCGGGAAGCTCAAATCGGTGGGGTTTGCGATCATGTGCGCGAGGTTGCGTTGTGTGGCACATCCGAAATTCGAATGAGGCAGCTCCTGCGGGTTGTGTGCCAGGTTCTCAGACCAGTCTCCGCAGACGGGACCGACGGCCGCGATCCGGTCGTAAGACATCGTGATGGTGTCTTGTGGTTGCCCGGCCGGTTTGCGGCGCACCCGCACGCGCTCGGCAGGGATACCTTCGCGCTCGAGAGTGGTTTGGATGTCTCTGACCCGATTGAACGACGCGTGCCGTTGCTCGAATTTGCCAGGGATCTCGATGACGATCGGTCCCCGACCGTCCTTGGTATAGGTCCGCGCGAACCGCGTCGCTTCCAGATTGGCCAGAGCGCGGTTGCGCGATGTATCTCCGCGGACGCCGATATCGAGTTCAGCGCGGTCGACGACGACGGATATCGGGTGCCGTCTGGTCGGGTCGCTCAACTCAATGTGGGCTTGATCGGGAAGGCGCCCATGGTCGCATCCAGCAATCACTAGCGTGAAAAATCCGACTATTGCGCCGGTCACCAAGGCCTTGCGTGATGGGACCGCACGAAATGAAATGTTTGGCATGACTCGGGTCATCTCGGCACTCCATGTTCGGGGTATTCGACGATGAATCCGTAATCGTCTTTCGTCAGTCCTGTCGCCGTTGGACCCGCCTGCTTATAGATCTTGTGCAGGCGGCCCAAGAAGGCTCCCTTCAAATCGTTGGCCGGGGAAAAGCCTTCATCAGGCCTGCTGAGCTTGCCGGGCTCCGTCGGTCGGATCACATAGGGCGTCACAAGGATCACGAGTTCCGTGGCGCTATTGCGATAATCCTTGCTGCGGAACAGGGCGCCCAGAACGGGTAGATTGCGCAGCTCAGGCACGCCGTCGATGTTCTGGCGCGTTTGCTCTGACAACAGACCGGCGATGGCCAACGCCGATCCGCTCGACATTTCAACAGACGTCTCTGCCCGACGCACCTGGAGGCCGGGGATATTGATCGAGCCGATGGTGATGGCCCCTTGCGCGGTCAATTCACTGACTTCGGCGGCCACTCTCAGATTGATACGCCCTTCGGAGAGCACGTAGGGGGTGAACGCCACGCTGACGCCGAACTGTTTCCATTCCACCGTGATGGTATTGTTCGTCGATGCCACAGGAATTGCGAATTCACCGCCGGCCAGGAATTTGGCGGTCTCGCCCGAGACGGCGGTCAGCGTAGGCTCGGCCAGGGTTTTTGCCAGACCGACGCGTTCGAGGGCTTCGATGATCGCCACCGCAGTATTGCCGTTCCAATTGGCGGTGCCTTGCAGCGCTGAGCCGCCACCGATGGTGGGCGGTAAATTCGTCCCGGCGAAACCCGCAGCCGTGGCGATGGCCGTCGAGGCCGGAAAGCCGTTCTCGATGATCTTCGTGAAAGTAAAGGCGCCGGCCTTAGCGATGGCTCCTGGCAAATTCCCGCCGAGCCGTTTCACGGCATCGCGCTGCATTTCGGAAATCGTGACCTTGAGCGCAACCTGCTCTTTCTCGGCCACCGCGATGAGGTTCACCACGGGCCCGGTCTTCATGTATTGCTTGGCCATATTTTCAGCTTGAGCGGCGTCGCCTGGATTGACCACCCGGCCGCTCAACACGACACCGTCACCTGATGCCGCCAGACCAATCCGGGAGCCGGGGAGGAGCCGCTTCAGCATGGCGGCGAGGTCGCCCAGATCGCGCTTGACCGCGAAGTCGAGGATCACGAGCTTGCGCCCGTCGCGTCCGAGGAAGAAGGCGTTGGCCTCACCCGCTGTCTTGGCGATCAGGACGACACGTCGGGCTGTCAGGATCGTTGCATCGATCGTTTCGGGATGGGAGACGATCACGTCCTGAACATCGACGGGAAGTTCGACGATCATGGCCTTGTGTAGGCCGAGCGTCACGCGCCTCGAGATGGGTAGAGAGGCTGCGTTGTCGATCTTCATGATCGAATCCGACCCGCCGAGCGCTTCGGCAGAAGGGCGATGCTGGGCCGACGCCGGGGTGCAGGTCACCATCGATAGCCAGGTGACGAGTGCCACGGCGGCAGTTATCCCAGACACCGCTGATCGCAGTGCAAAACTGCACATGTCATTTCTCTCCGTTTGCACGCTACAATCACAGCGTGCGACGCGCTTGGCCCTGCCGACGAACACCGGTCCAGGGCTGTTGCAGGTACTCGTTGGGGCAATGAGGTATCAGGAACCCTGCGACCCGCGAAACGAACCGCACCGGGATGGGCTGTTGTCGAAGGCTTCCACACAGCTTGTGCACACCGCGGCGGCATCGCGCGCGGAGGCAGAAAGTGGGTCTATCCCCGCCAATGGGGGCGAATGCGCGCGTGTTCGGACCCGTGCGAAGAACGCAGTGCATAAAAACAGACGGCGAAACGCACACCGAACGCCATTGAACACAGGGCTGTGACAAAAATGTACCTAATCGGAAGCCGCGCTGGTCACTCGAAGGGGCGCGAAATACGGGCATGGATGTTGCATTCCCGATCCGGTTGAGGTCATGCTCACCAGAACGCCGTTCTGAGGCGGCTGAGCCGGATGTTGAAGATCGGCGGGTGGCGACGGCTTAAGCCTATGTGTCGCGCCGGCTTGCCGAATGAACGTGCTTGCTCTAGCAAGCTTCCAAGCAGCGGCCCCGGTGTGCCATTGCCCCACGGGGTGGGAGATCGACATGGACGAGACAGCGACCAAGATTATCGAAATTCTGAAGAAGCACATGAAGGAGCCGC
>JANOKV010000660.1:0-6212 GCA_031419415.1 Hyphomicrobiales bacterium
CGGCTCTGCTCCACCGCTGCGCTGATGAACGAGGCGAAGAGCGGATGCGGCTCGAAGGGGCGGGATTTGAGTTCAGGGTGGTACTGCACACCGATGAACCAGGGATGATCGGGGTACTCAATCGTCTCCGGCAACAGGCCATCGGGTGACAAGCCGCAGAACAGCATGCCCGCTTTTTCCAAACGCTCTCGGTAGCGCGTGTTGACCTCGAAGCGGTGGCGGTGGCGCTCGAAAATGGTTGCGGACTGATAGATGCCCGCGATGCGACTGCCCTCGACGAGCCGCGCCTCGAAGGCGCCGAGCCGCATCGTGCCGCCTAGATCTCCATCCGCGCGCCGCTGCTCCAGTTCGTTGCCGCGCATCCACTCCGTCATCAAGCCCACGACGGGCTCCGGTGTGGGACCAAATTCCGTCGATGACGCGGTTTCGATGCCGACGAGTGTGCGGGCCGCTTCCACGACGGCCATCTGCATGCCGAAGCAGATACCGAAGTAGGGCACCTTGCGTTCACGGGCGAAACGGGCAGCCAGAATTTTGCCCTCCGCGCCGCGTTCCCCGAAGCCGCCCGGCACCAGAATGCCATCGACGCCTTGCAGGTGAGGGGCGGGGTCCTCGCTCTCGAAGACCTCGCTTTCGATCCATTCGAGATTGACTTTGACGCGGTTGGCGATGCCGCCGTGCACGAGTGCCTCGATCAGCGATTTGTAGGCGTCCTTGAGGCCGGTGTACTTGCCGACGATGGCGATCGTCACTTCCCCTTCCGGGGTGGCGATGGCGCGCGAGATTTCCTCCCAGCGATCCAGGCGCGGGGCCGGTGCGCCATCGATACCGAACGCGGCCAGAACTTCCCGGTCGAGGCCTTCGCGGTGATAGGCCAACGGCACATCGTAAATCGAGGCGACGTCCAGCGCCTGAATGACGGCGGTTTCGCGCACGTTGCAAAAGAGCGCGATCTTCTTGCGCTCGCTCCGCGGCACTTCCCGATCACACCGGCATAGCAGGATGTCGGGCTGAATACCGATCGAGCGCAGCTCTTTGACGGAATGCTGCGTGGGTTTGGTCTTGAGTTCGCCTGCCGAGGGAATGAATGGCAGCAGCGTAAGGTGCACGTAAACCGCATGCCGTCGCGGCAGATCGTTGCCGAGCTGGCGGATCGCTTCGAAGAACGGCAAGCCTTCGATGTCGCCGACCGTGCCGCCGATTTCGACGAGCACGAAGTCCACGTCCTCGTTGCCGGTGAGGACGAAGGTCTTGATGGCGTCCGTGACGTGCGGAATGACCTGGACCGTGCCACCGAGATAGTCGCCGCGGCGTTCTTTGGCGAGGATCTCCTGATAGATTCGCCCTGTCGTGACGTTGTCCGTCCGTTTCGCCGGAACGCCCGTGAACCGCTCGTAGTGGCCAAGGTCGAGATCGGTCTCCGCACCGTCGTCGGTGACGAAAACCTCGCCGTGCTGATAGGGACTCATCGTCCCTGGATCGACGTTCAAATAGGGGTCGAGCTTACGAAGCCTGACCGTATAGCCGCGTGCCTGAAGAAGTGCTCCCAGGGCCGCTGAAGCCAGCCCTTTTCCGAGCGAAGAGACCACGCCGCCGGTGATGAAGATATACCGCGCCATGGGCTTTCACCTTATACGAAGGGTGACGATTCGGTGAGACCGAATTTGCGCTCCGCCGCTGCCGATTGCCGCGGAAGAAAAGTCGGGCCGAGGACCGTTCCGTGCCTGGCCGGCCTTCACGGCCGCCGCCGCAGGGCGCGGACGAGTTGCGCCGGACGCAGGGCTCCGCTCGCCACCAGAACCGCAAAGTAGACAGCAGCCCCTGCGACGATCAATCCGGCCAGCGCCATCGCCCGCTCCAGCAACGGCGCGGTGGGCGCGAGCCAGCCCCCTGCAGCGCGGTCGGCGACGAGCCACAAAACCGCGCCCATCGCCACGCTGCCCAACATGATCATCGCGAGCGTCTTGATCATCCGGGCGTCGGTCACGAAATGGCCGTGCCGGACCAGTGCGCGCCAGAGCAGGACGGCATTGAGCCAACCGCCCACCGATGTTGCAATCGCGATCCCCAGATGAGGCGAGATGCCGATCTCGCGGAAGAGAACGAAGAGGCCGATCGAGCCCAATGTATTTACCGTCAGGCTGATGGCGGCGAATCGCATCGGGGTTTTCGTGTCTTCGCGTGCAAAAAAAGCCGGCGAAAACACCTTTATCATGACGAAGGCGGGCAGACCCAGAGCAAACAGCCCCAGCGCGCGCGCGACCTGGCCGGTATCCTCGAGCCGGAACGCGCCGCGCTCGAAGAGCACAGACACGATCGGCTGCGGGATGACCGCGAGCGCCACGGCGGCCGGCACTGTCAACAGCATCGCAAATTCGAGGGAGCGGTTCTGGGCGTCCATGAGGGCCGCCGTGTCGCCGGAGCGCAGATGGCGCGACACCTCGGGCAGCAGCACGACGCCGATGGCGATGCCGACGATGGCGAGCGGCAATTCGTACAGGCGATCGGCGTAGTAGAGCCAGGATACGGCGCCCGGCTGCCACGAGGCGATGATGCCGCCAATGACAATATTGATTTGCGTGGCGCCGCCCGCAATGACGCCTGGAATGCCGAGCGTCAGGAGACGGCGCATGTCGGGCGACAGTCTGGGCCGTTGCAGCTTGGGCAGCAGGCCGTTGCGTCGAGCCCCATCGATCAACAACGCCAGTTGCAGCACGCCGGCCGCGAATATGCCCCAGGCCATCACGAGACCGGAGTTGCGGTCGTTGCCGTAGCCCAGCGCCATGGCGAGCCCCATGGCGGCGATCAGGGTGACGTTGAGCACGATCGAAACGGCGGAGCTTTCGACGAACTTGCCCACCGAATTCAGGACGCCGGAGAGCAGAGCCACCATCGACATGCACAGCAAGTAGGGAAAGGCGATTATCGCCATCGTGACGGCGAGATCGTATTTGACGGGCGTCGCGGCAAAGCCTGGCGCCAGCCCCTGCATGAGCCACGGCATCGCGAGCATGGCCGCGACCGAGAGCACCACCAGCACGATCGCCAAACCCGACGCGGCCTCGCTGGCGAAGGCCTTCGCGGCGTCTCGGCCGTCGCCTTCGAGGCGTTTGGCAAAGAGCGGAACGAAGGCAGCATTGAAGGCCCCCTCGCCGAACCATCGCCGGAAGAGGTTGGGGAAACGAAAGGCGACGACGAACGCCTCGGCCACTGGGCCGGCGCCCAACAGCGCCGCCATCACGATATCGCGCCCGAACCCCATGATGCGGGACACGAGCGTCAGGCCACCCACGGTGGCAAAGGCACGGTAGAGTTTCATGAGGGGGAGCGGTAGCGGAGAGGGGCGGGTCGGGCAAGGGGGAGGTGGGATGGGTGCGGGCGGGGGGGCGAACCGAGCCGGCCGGTCTCGGTCACCGGGATGGTCCGAAACCGACCGTCAGGCGCCTGATGCGACGCGCCATAAGCAGACCATCCCTGGACCTTCACGAGATTGGCCGTCGCAGATCGATCGCTGCGAATGATCTGGTGGCTCAGCAGACCCAGCGTGCGCATCCGCCCGTCCTCGGGATTCGGTATGAGTGCCGGCTTTGTATTCAGAGGCCCGTTCGCTGACCGTTTGCCGTCATCCCGACGATGGGGCTGCGGCGCAATAGGGAGCCGATCGCGCTGCCGAACAATCAGGCGTGTCGCAGATGGCAGGCCACCCAGTGACCATCCTTGCCCTGCTGCAGCTTTGGCGTCTGGGTATTGCACAGGGGCAATTGTCGAATCGGGCAGCGGGTATGAAAGTGGCAGCCCGGCGGCGGATGGATCGGATTTGGCACGTCGCCCTCGAGCCGGATGCGCGTGCGTTTGATCTCGGGATCGGGAATGGGCACCGCCGACAGCAGAGCCTCGGTGTAGGGGTGGCAGGGGTTCGTGTAGAGGTCCTGTGCCGAAGCGATCTCGACGACACGGCCCAAATACATGACGGCCACGCGCGTCGAGATGTGCTCGACCACAGACAGGTCGTGGGCGATGAACAGGTAGGTCAACCCCAGTTTTTCCTGGAGATCCTCGAGCAGGTTGATCACTTGGGCCTGGATCGAGACATCGAGGGCCGACACCGGCTCGTCGCAGACGATCAGCTTGGGCTCGACGGCGAGCGCACGGGCAATGCCGATGCGCTGGCGCTGACCGCCGGAGAACTCGTGTGGATAGCGCCGCATGTGGTCGGGCTGCAGGCCGACGGTACGCAACAGCTCGACAACGCGCGCTTCGATATCGGCCTTGGACTTGGCGAGTCTGTGGATGAGCAGTGCCTCACCGATGATGGCGCCGACCGTCATGCGCGGATTGAGTGAGGCGAACGGGTCCTGAAAGATGATCTGCATGTCGCGCCGCAAATCGACGAGAGCCTGTCGATTGAGCGCCGTGACATCTTTGCCTTCGAACCAGACCTCGCCGGCCGTCGGCTCGACGAGGCGCAAGATGCAGCGTCCGGTCGTCGACTTGCCGCACCCCGATTCCCCGACGAGGCCGAGCGTCTCGCCTTTGGTAATGTCGAAGCTGACGCCGTCGACGGCATGGACGCGGTCGATCTCGCGCGAGAGCAGGCCACCTCGGATCGGGAAATATTTGACGAGGTTGCGGACGGAGAGGAGTGGATCGCTCATGCGACCACCCCCGTGGGACTAGCTTGCCAGAGCACGCAGGCAACCTTGTGGCCCGGCTCGACCTCGAGGAGCGGCGGCATGGCCTCGACACATGCGGGCATCGCGTGCTTGCAGCGGGGTGCGAAGCGGCATCCGGGTGGTGGCTCGAGAAGCGAGGGCACGACGCCGGGGATGGCCTCGAGTCGGGTCTTGTGAACGGCGGCCGTATCGATGCGCGGGATCGAACGGATCAAACCCTGCGTATAGGGGTGGCGCGGATTGCGAAAGAGTTGGCGGACTGGCGCTTCCTCGACAACGCGACCCGCATACATGACTACGACGCGCTGGGCCGTCTCGGCGACGACGCCCATGGCGTGCGTAATCAGCATGATCGCCATGCCGAACCGATCCTTCATGTCGACCAACAACTCGAGGATCTGCGCCTGAATGGTGACATCGAGGGCCGTCGTCGGCTCGTCAGCGATGAGGAGTTTGGGATTGCACGAGAGCGCCATTGCGATCATCACGCGCTGACGCATGCCGCCGGAGAACTGATGCGGGTAGTCGTAGACGCGACGCTGCGGGGTCGGAATGCCGACGAGAGCCAACATCTCGACGGTGCGCTCGATCGCAGCTTTGCGGCCAAGACCCTGGTGACGCCGCACGACCTCCGCGATCTGCTCACCCACGGTGTAGACCGGATTGAGCGAGGTCATCGGCTCTTGGAAAATGATGGCGATCTCCTTGGCGCGGATCTCGTCCATCTCCTCGCTCGTGAGCGGCACCAAATCGCGGCCTTGCCAGAGGATCTGGCCGGCCACGATCTTGCCGGGCGGCATCGGTGTCAGCTTGAGTACGGAGTGCGCCGTCACCGTTTTGCCGCAACCCGATTCGCCCACGATGCTGACGGTCTCACCTTTGTCGATCCTGATGTCGACGCCGTCGACCGCGCGCACCCAGCCATCGTCGGTGGCGAAGTGGGTCTGCAAACCGCGGATATCGAGCAGCGGTCCGGTCGTCACGTCATTGGGGCGCGCCAAGTCACATTACCTTTCGCGGATCGAGAGCATCGCGCAGCCCGTCACCGATGAAGTTGATCGACAGCACGGCGAGGAAAATCGCGGCGCCGGGGAAGATTGCCCAATGCGGCGCGAAATCGAGATTGTCCTTGGCGTCGAAGAGCAGGCGGCCCCATGTCGGGATGTCGGGCGGGAACCCCAATCCCAAAAACGAGAGCGTCGATTCCGCGATGATAGCGGCCGCCACGTCGATGGTCGCGGCGACGATGACCGGGCCCAGCGCGTTGGGCAGGATGTGGCGCACGACGAGACGGGACCGGGAGGCCCCCAATGCGCGGGCGGCTTCCACGAACTCCTTCTCGCGCAGTGACAGAATTTGCGCGCGCACGAGGCGGGCCGCCGGCATCCAACGCAATCCGCCGATGACGAGCACGATCATGATGAAGATGCCACCTTCGGGCCCGAATACGGCTTTCAAGCTGTCGCGGAAGAGATAGATGATCAGCAGCAGCAGCGGCAGGGCCGGCAGCGAGAGGAAGAGATCGGTCAGCCACATGAG
>JANOKV010000661.1:0-8081 GCA_031419415.1 Hyphomicrobiales bacterium
TTTTGGGGCAGAGCCGCCATCGTCATGCTTCCTGGAAACAAAAAATTCGGGCTAATCCCGCGCCGGAAGAGTACCAGCCACGGCTACGTGCCGACGATGCATGCCACCCCCGGTGGGGGGGGCTGCCTCGGCCCTGCCCGATGTGGTCTTGCAGCGTGCGCCGGGCTATTTGTGTAGGCGAGGCGCGCCGCGTTGCAACGGCCGGTCACCCGTTTGGTCCTGGAGGTGCGCCGGTGGTGCCTCGGCAACAGGGGCGGATGGCGTAGGGGGCGGCTCGTAGGGTGGTTCTTGTGCTCCATCCGAATGCGCGCTCCGACAAGCACATCAACGTGCGATGCGCACCGCGAAGTCAGGCGAGGGCTTTAGCAGCCAAAAACTTCACCGAGTGCGGACACGGTGCGGACACCAAATTTCTGCCGCTCCGGGAATTTGATCTAACTCATTGATTTCATTGGTGCCGGCTACAGGACTTGAACCTGTGGCCCCCTGATTACAAATCAGGTGCTCTACCAACTGAGCTAAGCCGGCTCGTAACGGCGGGTGGGGCCGTCGGGCGTGTCGGGAATGGGCGTTGGATGGCCCGTGTGTCTGATCGGGTAACAAGTCGGTTGCCGACCTGTCAATCGTAACGTTGCGGCCTCCATCATCGCAGGGTCGTTGGCAGTGCTGGGCACGCTCACGCATTCGCGGTGGAAATTGCTCCATGGGGCGGCGCGCGCCCAGTGGTTAACGCTGGTCGCAACTCGACGCCGCTGCGCGTTCGGGACGGTCGGGCCAGCCGAACGGGCGCCGGGGCGACAGGGCGGCCGACCGTTGCACGCTTTTTCGCCCGGACCCCGAAAATGTATCCGTTCAGGCGTTCCCCGCAACATCTGCAAAAGCGGAGTCCTACTGGGGGTTGGCACCGCCCGCACGCGCTGCTGGATCGTCAGGGCGCGGCGATCTACAGTCCTGCCAACACAGTTGCGGCAGCAGGAGCACTTCGCGCATGGCGAACATCAATTCGGGGACGTTCACGACGCGGCCGGAGATCGACGGCACGTTTGGGGTGTGCGCAACTACGCACTGGATCGGCACCGCCGTGGGCATGGCCATGCTTGAGCGGGGCGGCAACGCCTTCGATGCCGGCATTGCGGCGGCGTTCACCCTACAGGTGGTCGAGCCGCACCTGTGTGGTCCGGGCGGCGACGTACCGGTAATCGTCTATGACACCAAGAAGGGCAAGCCGGAGGTGGTCTGCGGCCAGGGGCCGGCGCCGGCTGGCGCCACGATCGCGCATTACCGTGATCATCTGGGGCTCGACATCATTCCGGGCACAGGCCTGCTCGCGACGTGCATTCCAGGCACGTTCGAGACGTTCATGCTGATCTTGCGCGACTACGGCACGATGCGGCTGCGCGATGTGCTGGAGCCCTCGATTGGCTATGCGCGCAACGGCCACCCGATCGTCGAGCGCGCGTGTGCCACGATTTCGACGGTCGCCACTCTGTTTCGCGAGCATTGGCCGACGTCGGCGGCGGTGTATCTGCCCGGTGGCGCGGTGCCGCGACCAGCGACCCATTTCCGCAACATCCGCCACGCGGAAACCTACGAGCGCATTCTGAAGGAGGCCGAAGCCGGCGGGGGCTCGCGGGAAGCCGAAATCGATCGGGCGCGCCGCGCGTGGAGCCAGGGGTTCGTCGCCGAAGCCATCGATCGATTCTGTCGCGAAAACGAGGTCATGGACGTCTCGGGCCGGCCGAATCGCGGCGTTCTGACCGGGCAGGATATGGCAAACTGGAAGCCGACGATCGAAGCCCCGGTCGCACTGGAATACGGCAATTACACCCTGCTGAAGCCCGGCCCGTGGACGCAGGGGCCCGCGCTGTTGCAGACGATGGCGATCCTCAAAGGCTTCGACCTCGACAAGCTGTCGCACGATGATCCCGATTACATTCATCTGTGGATCGAGGCGGCGAAGCTCGCCTATGCCGATCGCGAGGCATTCTACGGCGATCCGCTGTTTGCCGATGTACCGATGGAGACGCTGCTGTCGGAACGCTACAATTCCGACCGCCGCCGCCAGATCACACAATGGGCGTCGATGGAGCAGCGGCCCGGCAGCATCGAAGGCTATGACGCCCGGATGATCGTCAAGAGTATCGCGGACAAGCGCACGGCGGTGTCGGCGGCGGGCGCGGGTGAACCGACCGTCGGCGCGATGGGGGAATCGCCCGGCGATACGGTACATATCGACGTCATCGACAAGGCCGGAAATATGTTCACGGCGACGCCGTCGGGAGGGTGGCTGCAATCCTCGCCGGTGATCCCCGCGCTCGGTTGGCCGCTGGGCTCGCGCGCGCAGATGTTCTGGCTCGACGAGACGCATGCCGGCGCGCTGGTGCCGGGGAAGCGGCCGCGCTCGACGCTGACCGTCGGCATGGCGCTGCGCGACGGTGAGCCGTACATGGTGTGGGGGTCGCCGGGCGGCGATCAACAGGATCAGTGGAACTCGCAGTTTTTTATCCGGCACGCCCACTTCGGCATGAACATGCAAGAGGCAATCGATGCGCCGGCCTGGCACATCGAGCACTTCCCGGCGTCGTTCTGGCCACGGGCGGCGCGGCCTGGGGTGGTGGTGTTGGAGAACCGGTTCCCCAAAGCCACGATCGATGAATTGAAACGGCGGGGCCACAAGGTCGAGGTTGGCCCGGACTGGTCGGAAGGGCGGATCACGTCCGCCTCGCAGGACGGCGTGCGCCGGAAGGCGGCGGCCAACCCGCGAGGCATGCAAGGCTATGCAGCGGGGCGGTGATGACGACTGTCGCGACGTTTGCCGACGTGGAGCGGCTGTGCGCGCAGTCGATTCCGTTTCGGATGCTGACCATCTTGCAGTACGTGGAGGCCGACAGCGTCGTCGTGCGCGTGTATTCGAGCGACCCCGCAGCGTACCCGATCGGCGGACGCAAACGGCTGGCCGACTTCCCGACCAACCACGCGGCGATGGCCGACGGCGACGTGTTCCTGGCGGCGACCAAAGACGACGTGCGCCGCGCCTATGCCGATCACGCCGCGCTGTTTGCGCTGGGCATCGAAGCGATTTTGAATGTGCCCGTGCGGGTGAATGGCCGGCGGCTGGGCACGCTCAATTTGTGTGGGGCAGAGGGGAGTTTCGGACCAGAGGAGATGGCGCGGGCGCGGGAGTTGGTGGCCCCATACGGACGACCATCTCACTCCCAGTCTCGCGGGCCACCTCTATATTGAGCACACCGCACACTGCACACATCACAGCCGGCACTCACCACTTTTGCTCTCGTGGCGTTGGTGCTGGGCGGGCGGGGGTGGGGCGGTTGGGCGACGGGCGGGGGATGGCCGCCGACGGTGAGCTCGACGGGGTGCGGACTGTTGGTGCGGGGGGCTGGGGAGGCAGCACTTCTTGGCGGGGCCACGGGAGGTCGTCGGAACGGCCGGGGCGGGGCTCCAGGCGCTCGCCTTTGATGAGCACTTGGAAATACATCGAATTGACGGTCGATTGGCGTCGGCGATCGCCGCCCACAGCATCGCCCGAGGGCGTAATCGAGCTGACCAGCGTCACGCCGCCGACGACCTCGGTCATGATCGCATCGCCGACAAAGCTCGCCCGTTCCGCCGATTCGCGCCGCGTGACGAGGGCCACGACGGACGCCGGGATGGCGGGGCGCAAGATCTCCAGCGTGATCGCTTCTTCCTTGCCCTGGGCGTCGGTGGACTTGACCGTGACGCGGCTATTGTCGGCGCGAATTTCTCCGGAATTGGCGCCATCGGTCGACGATGGACGCGTCCCAGCGCGCGCGCTTCCTCCGGGGCCTGCCGTTGCGGCCGTCGCATCGGTCGCCCCACCCGCCGCCGAGGTCGGCTGAGGGCGGATCTTGCGCTGTTCGTCTTCGCTCCCGGCCAGGGGAACGGACCGCTCGGTGCGGGCTTGGGCGATATCGCGCTTGATTTCGCGTTCGACAAAGTGGGCGAGCTTGCGATAGCCGGCTGGTGTGAAATGAACGCCATCGGGTTCGCGCAATACGCGGGTTTTTCCGGTGATGTCGGGTCCATTGACATTGTAGGACCCGTCGGCTTCGGCAAAGCTCGTCGCCATGTCGATAAAGCGCACGGAGTTGGCGAGCGCGCGTTCGCGCATGACGCCCGACATCATCTGCGCATCGTCGGCGACGTTGGGCCGGCGCATGATGGGCAATCCCACCCAATAGACGGTCGCGCCCTTGCCGCGCAGCACGCGCATCAGCCGATCCATGCGGCGGCCATACTCGGTGCGCCACTCCTCTGAGCCGACCTCGTCCCAAGTGTTGAGAGGCACCCGGTCGGCGACGCCCAGCATGAGAATCGCGATCTGGGGTGGATCCTTGGCGATTTCGCCTTCGATGGCGCGGGCATCGTCCTCCGCGTTGCCGCGCAGAAGCCCGCGAATGGCCCGGTGGCGACGCTGGATTTGGAAGCGCGGCTCGGCGGCAAAAGCGTCCAGCAGGCCGACGAGCAAGCCTTCGGCCATTCCATCGCCGTAGACCTGCACGCGCAAGGCGTCCCTGGGCGGCGGTGGTTGAGCCGGCGTGGCGGAGAACGCCGAGGGGGCTTGCGCCTGGGCAACGCCGTAAGCGGCGCTGAAAAGCGCCACGGCAATCGACAGAACTATCGCAACCCATCGTCTTCGCATCGCGTCCTACTCGGTTCCTGTCATATCCGACAATCGCCCAATTGCGTCGTCGAGGCCATTATGCCCGAGGCGGCAGGGGCGGGGATAACTTCCTGCCGATAATTTTCTGGGATGGCGCGCCCCACGTCAGGGCCCCGAGGTTTTGCGCACCTGGCCCAGGAGACGCTCTCCGGCCCAACCGTCGGCATCGATGCCCTGCTTTTTCTGCCACGCGCGAACGGCGCCCCGGGTGGCCGTGCCCATGACGCCGTCGGCCGGCCCCACGTCGAAGCCGAGCGCCGTCAGGCGGCGCTGGAGTTCGAGGCGTTCGGTCTTGCCGAGTGGGGGATCATCCGTCGGCCACGCGCCTGCGATCGCGGGCCGGCCCGCCAACCGATCGGCGAGGTGGCCGACCGCCAGCGCATAGGCCGTGGCGTTGTTGTATTTCAGGATGGCGCGGAAGTTCTGGCCGACGAGGAACGCCGGTCCGCGAACGCCCGCCGGGAGGATGAGATTGGTGGTCCCGAGCGACGGCCAATCCCGACCCGATGGCGCGGTGAGGCCGAGCTGTTTCCATTCAGCGGTTGATTTCGCGATCCCCGGCGCGGTCAACTCCAAATCGAACCCGGCGGGCAGGACGACTTCGAGGCCAAAGGCGTGTCCAGGGGTCCAGCCGGCGGCCTTGAGATAGTTGGCCGTCGAGGCCAGCGCGTCGGGCGCGGAATTCCAGATGTCGCGCCGACCGTCACCATCGAAGTCGGCGGCGTGCGCCATGAAGCTCGTCGGCATAAACTGCGTATGACCCATGGCGCCGGCCCAGGACCCGGTCATGCGCTCGGGCGAAATATCACCGCGCTGCAAGATGGCCAGCGCCGTCAACAACTCCGCCCGCCAGAACTGCGGTCGACGCGGATCCCCGACGGCCAGCGTGGCGAGCGACCGGATGACGGAGCGGTTGCCGGGCGATGTGCCGTAACTCGATTCGACACCCCAAACGGCGACCACGACATGCCGGTCGACGCCATAGCGATCCTCGATGGCCGCTAAAATCGCCGCGTGGTCGACGAGCTGCTTGCGGCCGTTGTGGATACGCAAATCGGAAACGAGGCGGCCCATGTAGCCCCACGGCGTCGCCACGTGCTCGGGCTGATTCTCGAGGAGGTCGAAAATTTCGGGATCGGGCTCGAGGCCGGTGAGCACGCGGTCCAGAAGCTCTTGGGAAACGCCGCGCTTCACGGCGTCGGGCCGTAGCGCCGCCACGAATGCGGTCATTTTCGCGCGCAAATCATCCGCCACGGCAGGCCTCGTCGGCGTGTTCAGGCTCACGGGCTGGAATGGCGCTGCGTCCACCATCTCCTGCGCGGAGGCGGTGAGAGAACTGCTGGCGCCGGCCAGAAGCAGGGCCAAGGCGCGGCCTTTCCAACGAGGTCGATGGGCGATTGCTTCGATTCCCGTCATCAGGCCGCTCGGTTCATTGACGCGCACTGGGTCGCACGTGCGCAAGCAGACGCTCTGTCGGCCAACAATCGACGACAAGGCCATGCCGACGTTGATAGAGCCCGATCTGCCAGCGGGTATTCGAGCCGATCTTACCATCGACTTTGTCGATTGCGAACCCGGCGGTCTGAAGGCGGCCCTGAATGGTCTCGATGTCGCGGGGGCCGAGTTGCTTGATCTTGGACCAGGCCGTGCGGAAATCGCCGCCGCCAGCGATTCGGTCGCTGAGGTGGCCGACGAACAGGGCGTAGAGGTCGGCCGTATTATAGGCGCGGATCACGATGAAATTCTGCGTGACGAGAAACTGCGGACCCAAGGTGCCGCCGGGCGACATCAGGTAGGCCGATTGGGCCAGATGTTCGGGGGGGAAAGGCTTGCCGTCGACGCGGCTGACGCCCGACGCCACCCAAGCCGCGATCGGCCGGGCATTGACTGGTCCGCCCTCCGCACAATCGATCTTGGAGCCGAGCGCCACTTCGAAACCCCACGGCAGGCCGAAGACCCACCCTTTTTGTTGGAGCTGCTTGGCGGCCGAGCCCAACGCATCGGGAATGGAATGGAACAGGTCTATTTTGCCGTTGCCGTCGAGATCATGGCCCGAGCCGTAGAATTCCGACGGCATGAATTGAGTGAGCCCCATCGCCCCGGCCCAGGACGAGCGCATCGTCTCGGGCGTGAGGACGCCGTCCTCCAGCAGGCGCAACGCGTAAATCAGTTCGCCGCGGAAGAGGTCCTTGCGCCGCCCCGTCCAAGCCAGCGTCGCCAACACGCGCACCGCATAGTGCGAGGGTTTATAGGTTCCGAAAGCGGTCTCGCGCCCCCAGATGGCCAGCACCGCGTGCCGGTCGACGCGCAATTGCCGCTCGACGGCGTCGAGCATTTTGGCGTGCTCGGCGGCGAGTGTGCGACCCTGGGTGGCGAGGCGGGCGAGCTGTTCGCGCGCCACATAGTCCTGCGGGGCGCGCGTGAACTCGGCTTGGCCGCCCACGCTCGAGGCGTCTTTGCCGGGCAGGATCAAATCGGGGATCGTGAGGTCCGGCACGACGCTACGAAAGGCGCGATCGAACGTGGCGCGCGAGACGCGGGCGGCCTGGGCGTCGGGCCACAAGGATTCGACGAAGGCGCGGAAATCGGGATTGGCGGATGCGGGGGTGATGGCGACGAGCAGGGCCGCAACGATTGCGGCGGCCAACCGCGTCGCGGTCGCGCACCGCGATCTGTTGGCCCTCCTGGGAGCTGCGTATCGCTTTCCGCTTTGTCTCAGCACAATCTGATCGCCTCGCGATGCCGCGGCGCATTGTGCAACACCGACTCGCACAATCGCTCGCGTGACTAAAGAGCTGTCCCCGTAGGCCGGGTCAAGCGCAGCGCGACCCAACTTCTACGGCTTACCCAGAACCGTTGGGTCGCGCGCAGTGCAAGGCTTGACCCAACCTACGGCCGATTCGCCTTGATCGGGTTTCAGGGCAGACCATTCCCTTGCGACCGCCATCGCATTTCTGGTTCTCCGAATTTGCGTCGAGCAGGCGACGTTTGACGCGCCCCGCCGCGCCGTGTCAGCGTGCTGGTTCAATTCGCTCAATGGGAGACGCGTATGGCCGGGTGCATGGACGGGAAGGTTCTGATCGTGACGGGTGCGGGGCGTGGCATCGGGCGCGAAATGGCGCTGCTGGGGGCCAAGGAAGGCGCCAAGGTGGTCGTCAACGATCTGGGCGCGACTGTCGACGGCGAGGGGGCAGCGAGCCAGCAACCTGCCGAAGAGGTGGTCGAGTTGATCCGCAAAATGGGTGGCCAGGCGGTGGCCAACTTCGAGAGCGTGGCGGAGCCCAAGTCGGCCGAAAACATCGTCAAGGCGGCGATCGACAATTTCGGGCGCGTCGACGCCGTGATCAACAACGCCGGCATTCTGCGCGACCGCATCTTC
>JANOKV010000662.1:0-6794 GCA_031419415.1 Hyphomicrobiales bacterium
GCTTCGCTTCCAGCTTGGGCGACGACGGTCGGGGCCTCGATGCGCAGGTCATGGAGCGTATGCGCAAGGAGTTGGGCCTCGACGATCCCGTGCATGTGCGCTTCGGCCATTATGTGAGCAAGCTGGCCGTCGGCGATTTCGGAACGTCGTTCCGCACCCGTGAACCGGTGACGACGCTGCTCGGAAAACGGATGTGGCCGACGTTGCAATTGGTCTTCGCCGCCATGGCGTTCGCCATCGTCATCGGGGTGCCGCTCGGTTTTCTGGCGGCACTGAAGAAGGGAAGTATTCTCGACAGCGCGTCCATTATCGTCGCGGTCTCGGGGCTATCGCTGCCCAAGTTCTGGTTCGGCCTGCTGCTCATGTATCTGTTCGCCCTGAAGCTGCATTGGCTGCCGAGCTTCGGGTATGGCGACGGGGACCTCAAACACCTGATCCTGCCCGCGATCACGCTGGGTGTTTCGCCCATGGCGCTGTTTGCGCGCACCACGCGCGCCGCCGTTCTCGAGATCATGACGGCCGACTTCGTGCGCACGGCGCGCTCCAAAGGCATGTCGGAAACGCGCGTCATCACATGGCACGTCGCGCGCAATGCCCTCGTGCTGATCGTGACCACGATCGGCCTGCAATTCGGCTCGCTCATGGGCCAAGCCGTCGTCGTGGAGAAACTGTTTTCCTGGCCTGGCCTGGGGTCTCTGCTCGTCGACAGCGTCGTGCAGCGAGACATTCCCGCCGTGCAGGGCGCCATCCTGGTGATCGTGCTGTTCTTCCTCGCCGTCAACACGCTGGTCGACCTGCTCTATGCAGTGATCGATCCGCGTATCAAATACAGTTGAGGCGCGCATGAAACTCGGCGCCAATCTCGTCATCGGCGGCACCCTGTGCGGCGTTGCCGTGCTGGCAGGTGTGCTCGCGCCGTGGCTCGCGCACACGGACCCGGTAATGGACGCGAACCTGATGAATTCCGAAATCGCGCCCGGTCGCGAATACTGGTTCGGCACCGACGCCCAAGGTCGCGACATCTACTCGCGCGTCCTGCACGGCGCGCGCATCTCGCTCACCGTCGGCTTCGTGTCGCAGATCATCAACTCCATCATCGGCGTCACGCTGGGTCTCACGGCTGGCTACTGGGGCGGCTGGTGGGATGATTTCGTCAACGGCCTGACCAACCTGATGCTCGCCATTCCATCGCTGATCTTCGCGCTCGCTATCATGGCCGTTCTGGGCGCGGGCCTCACGTCGCTCCTGATCGCGCTGGGGCTGACCAACTGGTCATTCACCTGCCGGCTGGCGCGGGCGTCGGCGCTCTCGCTCAAATCGCTCGGTTACGTGCAAGCTGCCAAAACCTTGGGCTATGGCGATTTCCGCATCATGTTCACGCAATTGCTGCCCAACATGCTCGGACCGATCATCGTTATTGCGACGCTCGGCATGGGCGGCGCCATTCTCGCGGAAGCCGCGCTCTCGTTCCTCGGCCTCGGCATTCGGCCACCGTATCCTAGTTGGGGCAGCATGCTGTCGGAGGCGCGCGACCAGATCACCACCGCGCCGTGGCTGTCGATCTTTCCTGGTCTGGCGATTTTCCTGACCGTCCTGGGCCTCAATCTGCTCGGCGACGGCCTGCGCGACATTCTCGATCCGCAGTCGAAAGAGCGTCGCGGATGACGGACACGCCGCTGCTCGAGGTCAGGGACCTGCGCCTGGATCTGACGGACCATGGCGTGCATCGGGCCGCCGTCGACGAGGTTTCGTTCACGATCGCGCATGGTGAGACGTTCGGCCTTGTCGGGGAGTCAGGGTGCGGCAAGAGCATCACGGCGTTGTCGATCATGGGCCTGCTGCGCGAACCGCTGGGCATCGGCGGGGGGAAAATTCTGCTGGAAGGTCGAGAAATTCAAAACCTGTCGCCCTCGGGCCTGCGCGCGCTGCGTGGCGACCGGATTGCGATGATTTTCCAGGAGCCGATGACAGCGCTCAATCCGCTCTCTCCGGTCGGTCGCCAGATCGCGGAGATGTTCGTGCTCCATAAGGCGATGGGCTGGCGAGAGGCGGAACGAAAAGCCGTCGACGCGCTTGCCAGCGTTAAAGTTCCAGCTCCCGAGCGCCGTGTGAAGGACTACCCGCATCAATTGTCCGGCGGCATGCGCCAGCGCGTCATGATCGCGATTGCGCTGGCGTGTGAACCAGCGCTGCTCATCGCCGACGAACCAACGACAGCGCTCGACGTGACCGTGCAGTCCGAAATCGTCGACCTGATGAAAGACCTGTGCGCTGAGCGCGGGACGGCCATCCTGATGATCAGTCATGATCTGGGGCTCGTTTCCGACATCTGCCGGCGCGTCGCGGTCATGTATGCAGGCCGCATCGTCGAGCAGCAAGCGTCGGCGGAGATTTTCCGCAATCCCCTGCATCCCTACACACGCGGACTTCTCGGCTCGCTGCCGCGGCTTGGTCTGCGTGCTGTGCACGGGCAACAAAAACTTCGCGAAATTCCCGGTGTGGTGCCCTCGATCCTGGCGTTTCCACCGGGCTGCCGCTTCAATCCCCGGTGCAGTGAGGTGATGGACATCTGCAAGACCGAACCACCGGCCGAAACGGCCAAACCGGGGGGCGGCCTCGTGCGCTGCCATCTCCATGGTTGAGCCCCCCACCGAAATCCTCGTGATGGACGATGTCGCGGTCCATTTCCCCATGAGCGGCGGTTTCTTACAGCCCAAACGCATGCTGCGCGCCGTCGATGGCGTCACGCTTTCATTAAAGCGGGGCGAATGTCTGGGCCTCGTCGGTGAATCGGGCTGTGGCAAGTCCACGATCGCAAACGCCATCCTCGGTCTCGTTGCGCCGACGCGCGGTCGCATTGTTCTGGATGGCCACGTCGTCGAAGCCGACAGCCCGGTCGATCGGCTCACGCTCGCGCGCACCGTGCAGATGGTTTTCCAGGACCCCTACGCTTCGCTCAACCCGCGCCAGACCGTGCGCCGCACGCTCGAAGATCCGCTGCGGATTCACGGAACCACCAATCGCGGCGAGGTGGCCGATCGGGTGGCCGAGATCCTGGCGCGCGTCGGATTGCGCCCAGAGCACGCCGACCGCTACCCGCACGAGTTCTCTGGTGGCCAGCGTCAGCGCATCGGGATCGCACGGGCGCTGATCCTGCGGCCCAAAATCGTCATCTGCGACGAGCCGGTGTCGGCCCTCGATGTGTCGATCCGCGCGCAGATCATCAACCTGCTTCTGGAATTGAAGGAACAGTTTGGGCTGTCCTACATCATGATCAGCCACGACCTGGGCGTCGTCGAGCACATGAGCGACCGCGTCGCGGTCATGTACCTCGGGCGTCTCGTCGAGACCGGTCCCTGGCAGGAGATTTTCGAGCGGCCGGCGCACCCCTACACGCGCGCCCTGATCGCCTCTATTCCTGATCCGTTTGCCGTCGAGGACCGCCACCTCGCCAAGGCCGTCGGCGAGATCCCCAACGCTCTGGCGCCGCCGACGGGCTGCGCCTTTCATCCGCGCTGTCCCTATGTCGCCGACATCTGCAAGCGCGAACCCGTGCCACCCCTCGTCGCGCATGCGCCGGACCACCACACGCGCTGTCTGCGCGTCAACGAACTGCTGGCATCCACGGCTGCCGAATGATCCGTTGGGTTCAGCCATCGCGCGCGCTGGGGGCATTTCGACGGTCGCAGATGGCGATGGATCGCAAAAAATGAATGTGTGGCTGGGGCGGGAGGGGTCGAACCTCCGCATGGCGGAATCAAAATCCGCTGCCTTAACCACTTGGCGACGCCCCAACTGGCGCGCTTATCGCCTGGATCCAAATGCGCTGCAAGCCGGTTTGTCGCCCCGCATGGGCCGCGCACTGGCGATATTTCGTCCACGCCCCGTCGAGCCCCCGCCGACAACGCAAAAGGGGCTGCGATTCGATCGCAACCCCTCGAGCAACCGACGTTTTCTTTGAAAACCAGATCAGCGCTTCGAGAACTGGAAGCTGCGACGGGCTTTCATCTTTCCGTATTTCTTGCGCTCGACGACGCGGCTGTCACGCGTGAGGAAGCCACCTTTCTTCAAGACCGGACGCAAATCCGGCTCGTAGTAGGTGAGCGCCTTGGACAGTCCGTGGCGCACCGCGCCCGCCTGTCCCGACAAACCACCACCTGTTACGGTTGCGAAAATGTCGTACTGGTCGATGCGGCCGGCCCGCTCGAGCGGCTGGCGCAGCAGCATCTGCAGCACGGGCCGCGCGAAATAGGCCTGAAACTCTTTGTTGTTGATCGTGATCTTGCCGTGGCCACGCTTGATCCAGACGCGCGCGATCGCGTTCTTGCGCTTGCCGGTAGCGTAGGCGCGACCCAGGCTGTCGATCTTCTGCTGATACACGGGGCCGCCTGGACCTGCGGTGGTGTTCGCCTCGCCCTGACCCGTCAAGGTGCCGAGGTCGCTGAGGGTTTTGGGTTCCATGGCCATGCTCAAACCCTCACGTTCTTGCGGTTCATCTTGCCGATATCGATTTTCTCTGGGTTCTGCGCCACATGGGGATGCTCAGGCCCCCCATAGATGCGCAGGCTCGCCATGAGTCGGCTGTGTTGGGGACCGCGGGCCAGCATGCGCTGCACGGCCAATTCAACGACGCGGCCGGGGAATTTACCTTCGATGATCTGGCGCGGCGTGCGCGTCTTGATCCCGCCGGGATAACCCGTGTGCCGGTAATACTTCTTGTCTTCGTACTTGTTGCCGGTGAACACCACCTTGCTGGCGTTCACGACAATCACATGGTCGCCCATGTCGACGTGCGGCGTATAAGTGGGCTTGTGTTTGCCCTTCAAACGCATGGCGATGAGAGTGGCGAGGCGGCCGACGACGAGACCTTCGGCGTCGATGACCACCCACTTTTTTTCCACCTCGCCCGGTTTGGCGACGTAGGTCTTCATTGCTGGATCCCTCGCAGTGGAGAGCAACGCGTCTGGGCCATGACGGCGCAGACCGGTTGCCGAAAGAAACTAGAGGCTGGCTTCTAACAGCGAGTTGTGGGGAGGTCAACTTCGCTGTTGCAATGAATATTCTAAAAAATATTGCCTAATCAATGAGTTATAAAATAGGTATTATATTACCTCATTGGCGGTAATGCTTTACCGCTTGATCGACGGCAGCACGTAGGTGCTGGTCGCATGGGCCAGTAGTTCGTGGCCCCCGTCCGCTGAGATCGCCACTTCGGCATAGGCGAGGCGTCGCCCGAGGCGAATGATGCGGGCCTCGCCGATGAGATCGGCAGGGTCCGGCCGGGTCAGAAAATTGATGTTCAGATTGCTCGTCACGGCGGCGATGGCTGCTGGTCCCAGCGTGGCGATCAGCGCCACATAGATCGTGAAATCCGCCAGCATGAACATGGCTGGTCCCGATAGGGTGCCGCCGGGCCGGATGTTGCGTTCGTCGAGCAGGAGGCGTACGCGTGCCGACCGATCTGCGACGGATTCGATGACGATGGTGCGTCTTCCTGCATTCACACCTGGAAACGCATCGTCGATCAGTCGCCCGACGGCGTCGGCCGAAAGCGGGCTGTGCGGTTTGGCCTCGTTTGGCATTCGTATTGGCGTCCCTGTTCTGGACTCGTTTAAGATGTATCCAATGTCCTGTTAGGGTCTGCAACGGACACGTCGCAAGAGGCAATGAGGAGATAGAGCGATGACGATTTTCACGCGGGGACTATGGGCGAGTGCGGTCGTCCTCGCATGGGCGTTGATCGCCCCCGTATCTATTGGTCCGGCCGCCGCTGCGGAAGAGCCGTTCAAGCAGGTGCAATTGAGCGACGATACGGTGAAGAACTTCATCGGTGCGCAAAAGGAGATGGCTGACTTTCACCAAAAGCTCGGACCTCCTACCAGCGACAAGCCGGATCCGAAGGTCTCTGCCGAACTCGAGAACCTGGCCAAGAAGCACGGCTTCGCCAGCTTTTCCGATTTCGATGACGTGGCTTTCAACATCTCCATGGTCATGGGTGGCCTGGACCCGCAGACCGGCGTCTTCACCGATCCCATCACGGCCATCAAGCGTGAGATCGAGGAGATCAGAAACGACAAATCGATCCCTGAAAAGGACAAAAAGCAGATGTTGGACGAACTGGCGGAAGCGCTGAAAAGCACGCCGCCACTCAAGTATCCCGGCAACGTCGATGTCGTCAAAAAGCACAGAGCCGACATCGAGAAGGTGCTCCAATAGCCAATCGACATCCCGAGCCCTCTGACCTGGAGAATGCGATGTCGGCACAGACGGCTGTCACCGGAAGTGATCAGTCAGCGGCCCCCCTGCTCGAGCGGAGGGACGGGGGCGTTGCAGTTTTGACCCTCGACCGCGCGGCGCAGCGCAACTGCCTGTCGGAGCGCCTCATCGGCGATCTCGCGGCGGCCATTGATCGGTTGTCCACCGATGGGAGCGTCAAGGTCGTGGTGATCGCGGCCTCCGGACCGGTCTTCTCGTCGGGCCATGATCTGAAAGAACTGAACGCGCGCCGAGCGGATGCCGATGGTGGGCGGGCTTATTTCGCCCAAATCATGCAGATGTGCGCCGGCATGATGCTGTCGATCGTGCGCTCTCCCAAGCCGGTGATCGCGGCGGTGGAGGGCGTGGCGTCGGCAGCGGGCTGCCAGCTCGTCGCAACCTGCGATCTCGCCGTCGCTGGAGCCAATGCCCGCTTCGCCACGCCGGGCGTCAACATCGGTCTCTTCTGCTCGACCCCCATGGTGGCGCTGTCGCGCAACGTGTCGCGCAAGCATGCCATGGAGATGTTGCTGCTCGGC
>JANOKV010000663.1:0-2342 GCA_031419415.1 Hyphomicrobiales bacterium
GGCCGCGTGGTGCTCGCCGGTTCAGGGCCACTACTGTGGCTCTATGCCGATCAACTTCTGCGCGCGGGTGGCGCGATCCAAGCAATTCTCGATACGACGGATCGGACCGCGCGCGCAGCAGCGCTACGGCACGGCTGGGCGTTCGCCCGCTCGCCCTATCTCGCGAAGGGTCTGACGTTGATGGCCCGCGTCCACCGCAAGGTGCGCGTCATCGACGGCGTGACCGCCCTCGCTGTCGAGGGTCCTGGAAAAGTCGATCAGGTCATCTATCGTCGGGGCTCGGCGCACGGCGAGCGTATGCTGGTCGATACACTTTTGCTCCACCAGGGCGTCGTGCCCAACGTCAATCTGGCCATGGCTGCGGGCATCGCCCATCGGTGGGACGAACAGCAGCTCTGTTTTGTGCCGTGCCTGAGTGACGCCGATGGATCGACCAGCCGCGACGGCATCGCCATTGCGGGCGACAGCGCCGGGATTGCGGGGGCCGAAGCCGCCGTCGAGCGGGGTCGCATCGCGGGTCAAGCAGCCGCTCGCGCCCTCGGCGTCGATCCGAGCCGATTGCCCGACATCTCGAGTGCGCGACGCCACCTGCACCGCTACGAACGGGCGCGCGCCTTTCTCGACGCGTTCTACCGTCCCGCGAGCGCGTTTCGCATACCGCAGGGCGACACGATCGTGTGCCGCTGCGAAGAGGTGACGGCGCAGAACATCGTCGACGCGGTCGCGATCGGGTGCCACGGCCCCAACCAGGTGAAGTCATTTTTGCGGTGCGGCATGGGCCCCTGCCAGGGGCGCATGTGCAGTCTCACCGTGACTGAATTGATTGCCCAAGTGCGCGGCCGGACGCCGGCGGAGATCGGCACATTTCGGCTACGCCCACCCGTAAAGCCGATCACCGTGGCGGAATTGGCCGCGATTTCCGTGCTCCAGGACAACGCGACCGCTGCCAATCGAAACTGAATATTCGCCAATCCAGCCAGCTGTTGGACTTGTTCTCAGATTGATTGTTGATCCCCAGCAACAGGGACCAACCAATCCTGTCATCTGCTAATCGACACTTCCAGCGCACGGGCCGTCGAGGCATTCTCCGCCCGCCTCGGAAAAGTTTCGTGACGCGTCGAGGGGGAGTGTCGCATGTCGAAGTTGGACAAGGACCAAGGGCTGTTGACCTTGCCCTACATGGTGCGCTGGTTCTCGCCGACGTTGCTGGCGAATGCCGCAATCCGGGCTGCCGTCTCACCCGTTTTTGGCACATTCGCCGATGCGCGTTCTGTGCACGCCAACGTCGACGGCTTCGAAAAACACAACCTCGAAAACGTCGCCCGCCGCTACGATCTGAGCGAAGCCGGAATTGCCGATCCGCTCGGCGTCGTGTGGGTCGACTACCTCGCCGACACCGGCGATGGCTTCGACTCGAGCTACGCGATGGCGTCTCTCGTCGCTCAGGACAAGCTCACCGTCGGCCGTCGCGGATCGACGGAAACCGTGACGCTGCCGGCGGGTAAAGTTCTCATTCTCGGCGGAGATCAGGTCTACCCTTATCCGTCCCGCGACGAGTATCGAACCCGGTTCGAATACCCTTTCAAGATGGCGTTCTCCGACCTGACGCTACCGCGACTGACCTTCGCCATTCCCGGCAACCACGATTGGTACGATGGCCTCAACGCGTTCGACTATCTGTTCTGCCAAGCGCGTTACGGCGAGGCAGGCGGCAGCAGCCTCGGCAGCCTGCACTTCACGCAGCACCGCAGCTACTTCGCCATTCGTCTCCCCTACAATTGGTGGATCTGGGGTGGCGACATCCAATTCTCCGATTATCTCGACGCGGGGCAGACGCGCTATTTTCAAACCGTCGCAGAACTCATGCAGCCGCGTGAGGGCGAACCGCAGCATAAAGTGATCCTCTGCACGGCGGCGCCTGGATGGCAGTACGAGGAACGCGAAGCCAAAGCCGCCAATTCCAACATTCGCAGCCTCGCGGCGATCATCGAGGATGCCGGCGCCAAGGTCTGCACCGTCGTGTCGGGCGATGCGCACCACTATTCTCGGTATTACTCCAAGGACCTCGGCCTCAGTCTGATCACCGCGGGTGGCGGCGGCGCGTTCCTGCACCCGACGCATCAACTCCACAACTCGATCGCCTACAAATGGCAGGGCCAGGAGCATCCCTTCGATCTCTTCTGCCGGTCCGCAGTGAAGCAATCCGGCAGCTTCGAGGCCGCCACCTACCCCACGCGATTGAGGAGCTATTGGTTGGCGTGGGGCAATGCGCTTTTTCCATTCTGGAATTACACGTTTGCGACGCTGCTGGGGTCCTTCTACTGGATCATGACGTGGATGTA
>JANOKV010000664.1:0-3255 GCA_031419415.1 Hyphomicrobiales bacterium
CATCGATGACGGCGGGACCGTCGACGCTGTGACCAACGCTCAGAGCTGCGCCGTCCCAGACCGCCGTCTCGAGCCAGCCGTTGCCCTCGTGCCAGACCCGCCGGGTGGCGCTGGGTGCACCCGCCATGGCTGCTGAAACCCGTGGATCGGCAGCGGCCAACCTCGGCGTGCCGGTCGCTGCCCGGGCAACAACGCGCAGCGCCGCCGCCAGGATCGCTCCGTCGGGTTGCACGTGGCCGTAGAGGCGGCGGTACTCGTCTTTGAACCGCTGCCGGGCGTCGGCGGAAGTAAACCTGCCCGCCGCGAGAGGCACGCGCACCGACCAGAGCTGGCCGCGATAGTGCAGGTCGATCGCCCGCTCGATGATGACCTTGTCGGCGTCGAAGCCCTCGGCCCGCATGGCGGCGTGCGCCTGCTCAGTGAGCTTGCCGAGCTCGCGATCGACATCGGCCAGCGTGATCTGGTCGAGGTTTCCCCGGAAGAAGCACTGGAAGTCCTGGCGCACATCCGAGTGCAGCATGCCGATCGCGCAGAGCGCGCCTGCATCGCGCGGCACGTAGACCCGATGGCAACCGAGCCCGCGGGCAACGTTGGCGCCGTGCATCGGACCGGCTCCACCCGCTGCCACCAGCGTGAACCGGCGCGGGGCATGGCCGCGCTCGATCGACATGTACTCGACGGCATGGAGCAGGTTCTGCTCGAGGACGCGGACGATGCCGGCCGCCGCTTCCTCGACGGAGAGCCCGAGCGGACGCGCAACGCGAGCCTCGATCGCCGTCCACGCCGCCGCGTGATCGAGCGTCAACTCGCCGGCCGCGTAGGTACCGGGACGCAGCCGCCCGAGCACGAGTTGGGCGTCGGTGACGGTCGGCTCCTTGCCGCCACGACCGTAGCAGGCAGGCCCGGGCACGGCGCCGGCTCCTTTCGGGCCGACGAAGAGCATGCCGGCCGTATCGACGCCCGCGATGCTGCCGCCACCAGCGCCGATGGTGTGGATGTCGATCGACGGCGTCGAGACGTGGTAACCGGCGATCATGAAATCGTCCTTGGTCGCGACCTCGCCCTTCGACATCAGCAGCACATCGCACGAGGTGCCGCCGATCTCCATGGAGATGAGGTTGCCGCGATCCTCGGGCGGCACGTCGGCTCTGTCGATCGCTTGCCGATAGTAGTCGAGCGCGCCGACGGCTGCCGCCGGCCCGGAGAGCAGCAGGTTGACCGGCCTTGGGCTGACCTGCTCGACGGATATTGCGCCGCCGTTCGACTGGATGAGCAGCATCGGCTTGGTCAGGCCGAGGTCGCTGAGTGCTCGATCGAGGTTGCGCAGGTAGGCGACGATGCTGGGCGCCAGAGCCGCGTTGACCACCGCCGTCGACGTGCGCTCGTACTCGCCCATCATCGGCGACAACGCGGCAGAGGTCGTTATCCAGGCATCGCTCCGGCGCTGGCGGATGTGGGCCGCGGCCTGCTGCTCGTGGCGATCGTCGAGGAAACTGTTGAAGAAGGCGACGGCGATCGCCTCCACGCCCTCGCGCGCGAAGGCATCGAGCGCTCTGTCGATATCTGCGACAACAAGCGGGGAATGCTCGCGGCCGTCCTTGTCGATCCTTCCGCCAACGCCTGAGCGCAAGTAGCGTGGCACCAGCACCGGCGCATAGGGCTTGCGGTGGTTCCACTGGTCCTCGCGAAGGCCGCGCCGGATCTCGAGCGCATCGCGAAAGCCTTCGGTTGTCAACAATCCGACCTTGGCGGCCTTGCCCTCGAGCATGCGGTTCGTTGCCACCGTCGATCCATGCACGAAGAGCACGCAGTTGCGGAGCACATCACCAATGCGGCAACCGACGTTACCAGCCAGCCGCTCGAGCGCATCGATGACGCCTTGGCTCGGATCGACAGGCACCGATGCGACCTTGACGACAAGGCTCTTGCCGGCGCTATCGATAAGCACGAGGTCGGTGAACGTGCCGCCGACGTCGATGCCGATGCGCCATGGCGCCGCGAGTGAAGTTCGGTTGGTCGAGGTGATATCCATGACGTGCTTTCGCGCCGCTGCAAACGCGCCATTGTTGGACGGCATCCGTCGGATAGGCAAGCATCCCGGGTCTAGGTTTCTATGGACGCTTGCTGCAGTCCTTTGACGCGCAGCATACCGGCCGCGCCGTCGTCCCGGGAGACCAGCCAAGGATGGGCGCGGGCAGCCCGCAGGCGAAAAGGTGCAACACAGAACAGCGATCGTTACTGTAGGGTGGGAAAATTGAGGGTGGCCCGGCCCCAGGAGGAGACAGCAATCGGGCGCCGAACGGAGACGGGACGACCGTCGCGAACGACATCCGGTCATTGAGTTATCAGATCAGGATCGCGTTGGGTGACACGCCGAGACCCTCGACCCAGAGCTGCTGGAGCAGATAGGCCTTTGGGTGGCAACGCACCGGCACGACTGGTGCTGGTCGGAAGCCGTGCCGGCTGGAGATCGGCTGCTGTGGCTATTGCGTGGCCAGCGACAGCTGCGAAAATACCTTTGTCTCGAACGTCACTTTTCCCGCGAACGGCCCCCAACCGCGCCGGGCCTTGAACTCCGCGCTGTCGAGGACATGCGGGCCATCGATATCGTAAAGAGCGAGATAAATGCGGCCGGCGGCTGAATCCCCGGCGCGATAGCGGCGGCCGGCTCGAAATCCCGGACAAGCCAGGATCTCTGGCAAATGCACCGCATCGTACCAACGGTTCCATGCGGCTTCGACATCCTCGGAAACTTCCGCGCGCACGACCAGAACATGAGCAGGCAATGTCATGAGTTCCTCCTTTGCGTCGCCCGTCGAACGGAACGCAAGCACTCCAGTCGACGCAGGTCAATGGCGAGGCCGGCCTCTACTCGAGTTTGATGTTGGCCACCTTGATGAGCTCGTTCGTGGCTTTTATTTCGGCCTCCCGGAAGGTTAGAAGTTCTGCGTGCGTCGAGGTGACGGGGAGCATGCCGACGGGCAGCAATCGAGTCGTCGTCTCGGGAAACGTCGAGGTCTCGGTCACCTTGGCGTGAAGGGCGTCGACGATCGACTGAGGCACTCCTGTGGGCGCCCATATTGAAAACCAAAGGGGCACGTCGGAATTGGGGTAGCCGGTTTCTGTCAGTGTCGGCACATCCGGGAATTCGGGGCTGCGGGTGCCGTGATTGACGCAGAGCATGTGGATCTTGCCGGCCTTGGCGGATGGATTGTTGGTCGGGTCGTTCGCGACCTGAACGGTTCCAGTGAGGAG
>JANOKV010000665.1:0-7434 GCA_031419415.1 Hyphomicrobiales bacterium
CTCATGATGCAGTTCAACCGGCCGCGTGCGTCATCCGTACCTACTTGGTCGGCCCGCACGGCCAGCACTTCTCGTCAAACGTATTTCGCTTTCACTTCTTCGGCGACGTTCCGTGGCACCTCCGCATAGTGTGCGAACTGCATGGTGTAGGACGCGCGGCCCTGACTCATGGAGCGGAGTTGGCTGACGTAGCCGAACATATTGGCGAGCGGCACGTTGGCCCGGATCACCGTGGCGTTGCCGCGCATTTCCTGATTGCGGATCTGGCCGCGCCGGCTGTTGATGTCGCCGATCACGCCGCCCACGAAATCACCCGGCGTCACCACTTCGACGTCCATGATGGGTTCGAGCAACTTGATGCCGGCTTTGTTGCAGCCTTCGCGCATTCCCTGCCGTGAGGCAATCTCGAAGGCGATCGCGGAGCTGTCCACCTCGTGGTAGGCGCCGTCGAAGAGCGTAACCTTGGTATCGACCATCGGGAAGCCGATGAGGACACCAGAGTCCCACACCGAGTTGATGCCCTTTTCGACGCCGGGAATGAATTCTTTCGGCACGGTGCCGCCGACGACTTCGGACTCGAACTCGTTGCCCTTGCCGATTTCGTTGGGTTCGATGCGGAACTTGACGCGCGCGAACTGGCCCGTGCCGCCGGTCTGCTTCTTGTGCGTGTAGTCGATCTCGGTGGCGCGCGCGAGGGTCTCGCGGTAGGCCACTTGCGGAGCGCCGACATTGACTTCGACGTTGTGCGGCTCACGCCGCATGATGTCGACCTTGATGTCGAGATGCAGCTCACCCATCCCCTTGAGGATGGTTTCGCCCGACTCCGGATCGACCGACACGCGGAACGAAGGATCTTCGACCGCCATCGTGTGCAAGATTTGCGACATCTTTTCCTGGTCGGCCTTGGACTTGGGCTCGACCTTCATTTCGATGACGGGATTGGGGAAATCCATCTTCTCGAGCAGAACGGGTTTCTGCGGATCAGACAACGTCTCACCCGTTCGCGTATCCTTGAGACCCGCGAGCGCCACGATATCGCCGGCGAAAGCCTCGTCCACCGCCTCACGCTTCTCGGCATGCATCTCGTAGATCATGCCGACGCGCTCTTTCTTGTCGCGCGTGGTCTGAGCCAGAGCCATGCCCTTTTCGAGCTTGCCCGAATAGATCCGGCAGAACGTGAGCGAACCGACGTGGGGGAACGCCATGATCTTGAAGGCGATCATCGACAGCGGATCGCTGTCGATGGGACGACGCACGGCTTCCCCGTCCGTCTTCATATCGATGCACTTGTAGGCATCACGATCGGATGGCGCCGGCAAAAAGTCGACCACGGCATCGAGGAGTTGCTGCACACCCTTGAGCTTGAAGGCCGAACCGCACAGCATCGGATAGAACGTGCGCGTGACCGTCGCGGCCCGGATCAGGCGGCGCAACGTATCGGCATCGGGCTCCGCACCATCGAGGTAGGACGCCATCACATCGTCGTCCATCTCCACTGCGGCTTCGATCATCTCGCTGCGGAACTGGGTGGCTTTTTCCACGAGGTCGGCTGGGATGTCCTGCTCGGAGAAGTTGGCATCTTTGCCATCGCCGTCCCAAACATAGGCGCGCATCGTGATGAGATCGACCATGCCGCGAAAATCGTTTTCCGCGCCGATCGGCAGCTGCAGCGGAATTGCGCGCGCGCCGAGTTTGTCTTTGATGTCGTCGAGGCACATGTAGAAGTCAGCGCCCGTCTTATCCATCTTGTTGGAGAAGATGATGCGCGGCACGTTGTACTTGTCGCCTTGGCGCCAGACTGTTTCGGTCTGCGGCTCCACGCCCTGGTTGCTGTCGAGCACGCATACGGCGCCATCGAGCACGCGCAGTGAGCGCTCGACTTCGATCGTGAAATCCACGTGCCCAGGTGTGTCGATGATGTTGAGGCGGCGCTTGCGACCATCGCGGCCCGGCCAGAAGCATGTCGTAGCGGCCGACGTGATGGTGATGCCGCGCTCTGCTTCCTGATCCATGAAATCCATGGTGGCAGCGCCGTCGTGGACTTCGCCGATCTTGTGGCTTTTGCCCGTGTAATAAAGGATCCGCTCGGTCGTCGTCGTCTTGCCCGCATCGATGTGGGCCATGATGCCGAAGTTGCGGTAGTCCTCGATTTTATATTCGCGGGCCATGGGTCTTGCCTCGAAAATTCTGTCGTTCGTGCGTCAGTCACGCGTCGGAAAATCCGACCAGCAGCAGCCGCGCTTTACCAGCGATAGTGCGAGAAGGCGCGGTTAGCTTCCGCCATCTTGTGCGTATCTTCGCGCTTCTTGACCGCAGTACCGCGGTTATTGGAGGCATCGAGCAACTCACCCGACAGCCGTTCTTCCATCGTGTTCTCGTTGCGCGCCCGTGCCGCCGTGATGATCCAGCGAATGGCCAGCGCCTGGCGACGTTCCGTGCGAACTTCGACAGGCACCTGATAGGTGGCGCCACCGACGCGCCGCGAGCGAACCTCGACCGCCGGCATCACGTTTTCCAGCGCCTGATGGAACACCGGCAGCGGATCGGTCTTTGCCCGCGACACGATGCGATCGAACGCACCGTAAACGATGTTCTCGGCGACGGATTTTTTCCCTTCGCGCATGATCGAATTCATGAACTTGGAGACGACCAGATCGTTGAACTTCGGATCCGGGTTGATTTCCCGTCTCTGTGCACTGTGCCGCCGCGACATGGCGCTCTTCCTTCTCGATCGTCTCGTGCCGGCTTCCGGACCCTGACGTCCCCGAAAGAGGACTGGGCGCAAGCACCATCAAAACCAAAGGACCCGGCTGCTTTCCGGGCCCCGAACGCGACCAGCCAACTGTCTGGGGCGTCCGTCGAACCCGCTTGCAGCGCAGTTACTTCGGACGCTTTGCACCGTATTTCGAACGACGTTGCCGGCGATCGGCGACGCCCTGGGTATCGAGCACACCACGAATGATGTGGTAGCGAACGCCCGGCAAATCCTTGACGCGGCCGCCGCGGATCATGACGACCGAATGTTCCTGGAGGTTGTGACCCTCTCCTGGAATATATCCGATCACCTCGAACCCGTTGGTCAGGCGCACCTTGGCAACCTTGCGAAGCGCCGAGTTCGGCTTCTTCGGTGTCGTCGTGTAGACACGTGTGCACACACCACGCTTTTGCGGGCATGCTTCCATCGCAGGAACCTTGTTACGTTCCTTCGGCTTCACACGCGGCTTGCGGATCAGCTGCTGAATAGTCGGCATTCGCCCCGTCCACTTGCTCGCCGCCAATGATGCGGCATGCGCCAAACCCATATGGGCCGAGCCGCCCCATTCATAGGGCGATCCCAGCTCTTGTGCCATTGGACCGGACGCCCGCCTGGGAGCATCCGTTCTTGGCCCGATGATGTCCTCTGCTTGGAGACGACAGTGTTTAGGCGAATGCTCGAAGCTGCAATGTGCTGCCGAGGGGCCTACGACCTACCGTGAGAGTTGGCGCAAGCTATAGAATTAACGACGCAAGGTCAACACCTGTGCGCGCAAATAAATCGGGCCCATGCGAAGCGGCACAAAACCCACGGAAAACCCTTGAAAACCGGCCTGAATTCGGCCTGGCGCTGCGCGTGCCCGATCACGATTTCGGCAAAACGACGAGTCTCGATCACCGCCAGGCAATCTGCCGCAGGACGCCCACGACACCCCATCCGGGCGGCTATTGGACACGCGAACGATCTTGCGCGCCACGAAGCAGGATGCAAGACGCGCTCGGCTGCAGCGACCGGGCTGCCACAGGAGTGGTGCGACGACGGCGCCGGCCCTGACAGGGTCACCGTTTGGACAAAAAAAGTCGGCCGCCCCGAGGGGCAGCCGACTGATACCGTCGTTTCTTGGGAGAGCGCCTTACTCAGCGGCTTCCTCGGCGGCGCGACGCCGACGCCGCGCGGGAGCGGCTTCACCGTCCACCGGACTGCCAATGGCGCGGTCGAGCGCGGCCTTCGCCTTTTCCTTGGCGATCAAGTCATCCCGCTTGGCAGCGATGTTGCGCAGCTCGCGCAGGTAACCGCCGGTGCCTGCCGGAATGAGCCGGCCGACGATGACGTTCTCCTTGAGGCCATCGAGCGTATCGTATTTGCCATTGACGGCGGCGTCGGTGAGGACGCGCGTCGTTTCCTGGAACGAAGCTGCCGAGATGAACGAATTCGTCTGCAGCGAGGCCTTGGTGATGCCGAGCAGCACGGGCTTGCCGGTTGCTGGGCGCTTGCCTTCCTTTTGCACGATCAGATTGCGCGCATCGAACTCGGTGCGGTCGATCTGCTCGTTCTTCAGGTAACCGGTCTCGCCGGGATCTTCGATCTCGATCTTCTGCAACATCTGGCGAACGATCACCTCGATGTGCTTGTCGTTGATCGTCACACCCTGCAACCGGTAGACGTCTTGAATTTCCTTGATCAAGTACTTGGCGAGCTCTTCGACGCCCTTGATGGCCAGAATGTCGTGCGGTGCGGGATGGCCGTCGTAGACGAAGTCACCCTTTTCGATGCGGTCGCCATGTTGGACGGCCAAGCTCTTGCCGCGCTGGATCAGGTACTCGACCGGCGCGAGAGACTCGTCGTCGGACTTGATCGTGATGCGCTGCTTGTTCTTGTAGTCCTTGCCGAACTCGACCGTGCCAGAGATTTCCGCGATGATCGCGTGATCCTTGGGACGGCGCGCCTCGAAGAGCTCCGCCACGCGCGGCAGACCGCCCGTGATGTCACCCGTCTTGGCCGATGCGGTCGGAACGCGCGCGAGCACGTCGCCAGCTTTGACCTTGGCGCCGGCGTCCACCGACAAGATGGCTTCGACCGACAGCAGGTAGCGCGCATCGCCACCACGCGCCAGTTTGACTGGCTTGCCGCCTTTGCTCTCTTTGACGAGCACGGCCGGCTTCAGATCGCTGCCGCGCGGCGTCGAGCGCCAATCGACGACGACGCGGTTGGTCGTGCCTTTCACTTCGTCGGTCTGCTCCTTCACGGAGATACCATCGACCATGTCCTCGAAGTCGACCACGCCGTCGACTTCCGTGAGAACCGGCCTCGTGTAGGGGTCCCACTGGGCGATACGCGTGCCGCGCTTGACCTCGTCACCTTCATCGACGTGCAACCTGGCGCCGTAGACGATCTTGTGTGTCGCCAGCTCCTTGCCACCCTGGTCCATGATGGTGACGGCCACGGTGCGACCCATGGCGATCAGGCGGTTTTGGCTGTCGCGCGCGACGTTGCGGTTCTTGATCGTGACCGTGCCGTTGAAGTTCGACTCGATGAACGATTGGTCGACCGTCTGCGCAACGCCGCCGATGTGGAACGTGCGCATGGTGAGCTGGGTGCCCGGCTCGCCGATCGATTGAGCGGCGATGACGCCAACCGCTTCGCCGATATTCACCGGTGTGCCCCGCGCGAGATCGCGGCCATAGCACTTGGCGCAGACGGCCGTCACCGTCTCGCAGGTGAGCACCGAACGGATGCGGACCTCTTGGATCTGCGCCTTGTCGATGATCTCCATCTGGGGCTCTTCGATCAATTCCCCGGACTTGATGAGAACTTCTTTCGACAGCGGATCCAGGATGTCTTCGGCGGTGGTGCGGCCGAGCACACGGTTGGCGAGCGAAACGATCACGGTGCCGGCGTCGACGACGGCCTGAACGTTGATGCCGCGATCCGTCCCGCAATCGAGTTCCGTGATGATGCAGTCCTGCGCCACGTCGACGAGGCGGCGGGTCAGGTAGCCCGAGTTGGCCGTCTTCAAGGCCGTGTCGGCCAGACCTTTGCGCGCGCCGTGAGTCGAGTTGAAGTACTCGAGCACCGACAGGCCTTCTTTGAAGTTCGAGATGATCGGCGTCTCGATGATTTCTCCGGAGGGCTTGGTCATCAGGCCGCGCATGCCCGCGAGCTGCTTCATCTGGGTCGGCGAACCACGGGCGCCGGAGTGGCTCATCATGTAGATCGAGTTGATCGATCCCTCACGGCCCGTCACGGGGTCGCGTTTGACGGCCGAGATGCGATCCATCATCTCTTTGGCGATCGTGTCGGTGCACTTCGACCAGGCGTCGACCACCTTGTTGTACTTCTCGAGCTGAGTGATCAGGCCGTCGTTGTACTGCTGCTCGAACTCGCGCACTTCGCCGTGGGTGCGCTCGACGATGGCGCCCTTGGTGTCGGGGATCACCATGTCGTCCTTGCCGAATGAAATGCCGGCCTTGAACGCGTGGTAGAACCCGAGGCCCATGATCCGGTCGCAGAAGATCACCGTCTCTTTCTGACCGCAGTTGCGGTAGACGGCGTCGATCAGACCCGAGATCGCTTTCTTGGTCAGCAACTGATTGATCAGCGAGAAGCGTACGCCCGGCTTCTTCGGCAAAAGCTCGCCCAGCATCATGCGGCCCGGCGTCGTCTCGACGACTTCCCAGCTTTCCTTGCCTTCGGCGTCCATCTGCAGAACGCGCCCTTTGACCTTGGCGTGCAGTGTCACGACGCCCGCGTCGATCGCATGCTGCGCTTCGCGTACCGAGCCCAGCAGCGTGCCTTCACCGGGCTCCTTGTCCCGCATGATCGACACGTAATAGAGGCCCAGCACGATGTCCTGGCTCGGCACGATGATCGGTGCGCCGGACGCAGGATGCAGGATGTTGTTCGTCGACATCATCAGGACGCGCGCCTCGAGCTGCGCTTCCAACGACAGCGGCACGTGCACCGCCATCTGATCGCCGTCGAAGTCGGCGTTGAAGGCTGCGCAGACCAGCGGATGCAGTTGGATCGCCTTGCCCTCGATGAGCATCGGCTCGAACGCTTGGATGCCCAGGCGATGCAGCGTCGGTGCGCGGTTGAGCAACACGGGATGCTCACGAATGACTTCGTCGAGCACGTCCCAGACTTCGCTCTTCTCTTTTTCGACGAGCTTCTTGGCCTGCTTGACGGTTGCCGCCTGACCCAGCGCTTGCAGTCGCGCGTAGATGAACGGTTTGAACAGCTCGAGCGCCATCTTCTTGGGAAGACCGCACTGATGCAGCTTCAGTTCGGGCCCGACCACGATGACGGAGCGACCGGAGTAGTCCACCCGCTTGCCGAGAAGGTTCTGGCGGAACCGACCCTGTTTGCCCTTCAACATATCGGCGAGCGACTTCAGCGGACGCTTGTTGGCGCCGGTGATGACGCGGCCACGCCGCCCGTTGTCGAACAGCGCGTCGACCGCCTCCTGCAACATCCGCTTTTCGTTGCGAATGATGATGTCGGGGGCGCGCAGATCGATCAGTCGCTTCAGGCGGTTGTTGCGGTTGATGACGCGGCGGTAGAGATCGTTGAGATCGGACGTCGCAAACCGACCACCGTCGAGCGGCACCAGCGGGCGCAACTCGGGCGGAATGACGGGCACGACGGTCAGGATCATCCACTCGGGCTTGTTGCCCGACTCG
>JANOKV010000666.1:0-2930 GCA_031419415.1 Hyphomicrobiales bacterium
CGGCCAGCAGATGCATTGCCTCGAGATGCGCTTCTACGGCAGCGCCATGCGGTTTCCACACGTGCAGGGCGCCTTCCGCGAGGTGCTGATCGCCGACGAGGCGCAGTGCCACCGGGTCGGCGATCTGTCGGCCGCCGAGGCAGCGATGGCCGAACCACTGGCGGTATGCCTGCATGCCGCGTACCGGGCGGGGCCCCTGCTGGGGCGACGCGTGCTCGTCACCGGGTCGGGACCGATCGGCGCATTGTGCGCCATCGCCGCGCGTCGCGCCGGCGCTGCCGAGGTGGTCGCAACCGACGTCTCGGATGCACCGGGACGGGTCCTCGAACAACTTGCCGTCGACCGCTTTATCAATGTCGCGCGGGAGACCGATGCGCTCTCGGCGTACAGTCGCGACAAGGGCACATTCGATGTGCTCATGGAGGCCTCCGGCAACGACAAGGCGCTGGTCCAGGCGTTCGAGGTGGTGAAGCCGCAGGGCGTCATCGTGCAAGTGGGCATGGGCCCGCTGGCGACGCTACCGCTCTCGACCGTCGTGGTGAAGGAGCTCGAAATCCGCGGCGCCTTTCGCTTTCACACGGAGTTCGGGCTCGGCGTCGAGCTCCTGTCCAAGGGCCTGATCGACGTCAAACCACTGATTTCGGCCACGCTGCCGTTTGCAGAGGCGCGCGCTGCATTCGAACTCGCTTCCGACCGCTCACGCGCAATGAAAGTGCAACTGGCGTTCGGGTAAGCCTGGAGCCATGGTCGCAATACCGCGTCATCGCCCGGCGGTGGGTGGCTTCATGCATAAGCGGGCGAAGGCAGCGGGGCACCGAGGAAGGGATTGACCCCTTCTTCCCCCGCCACTGCGCAGGACCAGTATCGATGGTGTCCTCCCTCCGGTCACCCCGCCGGGATTTGGGGCACTCGGCCCTCGTTCAATAATCGCAAGAGTGGAAGTCTTCCGGTTGACCAGCCTGGGGCGGCCTGATTTGATCACATGCATAACATTGCGGCCCCGAGCAGTCCCTCATCCGTCGTGGGCGAACGCAATTATGGGAGAGTTCCATGAACGAGAAGCAGCTTCGCGACCTCATCGTCGAGGTCAATGATGGCCACTTGAGCCGCCGCAGCTTTGTGCAACGCATGGTGGCTGCCGGCCTCACGGCGCCGATGGCCAGTCAAATGCTCGCCTACAATGGCGTCGCCCAGGCGCAGACGAAGTTCGACTACAAGCCGACCAAGCGCGGCGGCGGTGGCGCGCTCAAGCTGCTGTGGTGGCAGGGGCCGACGCTCATCAACCCGCATTTCGCCGTCGGCACCAAAGATCAGGAAGCCGCGCGCATCTTCTACGAGCCCCTCGCCGGATACGGTCCCGAAGGTGAGTTGGTGCCGGTGCTGGCGGAAGAGGTTCCCAACCGCGAGAACGGCGGCCTGCAAGCTGACGGCAAGTCCGTCACCTGGAAATTGAAGAAGGGCGTCAAGTGGCACGACGGCCAGCCCTTCACGGCCGATGATGTCGTCTTCAACTGGCAGTATGCGCTGGACCCGGCCACGGCGGCTGTGACCACCGGCAGCTACAAGGACATCAAGGTCGAGAAGGTCGACAGCCACACGGTGCGCGTCCTCTTCCAGAAGCCGACACCGTTCTGGGCCGATGCGTTCTGCGGCACGCAGGGGATGCTTATCCCCAAGCATCTGTTCGGCGACTATATCGGCGCCAAGTCCCGCGATGCGCCGGCCAACCTGAAACCCGTCGGCACCGGCCCCTACATCTTCGAAGAGTTCAAGCCGGGCGATCTCGTCAAAGGCCGCCTATACCCCGACTACCACAAGGCGAACCGGCCCTTCTTCGACTCCATCGAGATGAAGGGCGGTGGTGATGCCGTCTCGGCGGCGCGCGCCGTGATCCAGACCGCCGAGTACGACTACGCCTGGAACATGCAGGTCGAGGACGATATCCTCAAGCGTATGGAGCAGGGCGGCAAAGGCACCGCCACCATCACGCCGGGCGGCAACATCGAGCACATCCAGGTCAATACGACGGACCCCTGGACCGAAGTGGACGGTGAGCGGTCCCACATCAAGAGCAAACATCCGTTGTTCTCCGACCCGGCAGTGCGTAAGGCCCTGGCACTGCTGGTCGACCGCAAAGGCACGGAAGATCACATCTACGGTCGCACCGGTCAGGCAACCGCCAACTTCCTCAACAATCCCGAGCAGTTCCGCTCCAAGAGCACGGCCTGGGAGTTTAATGTCGACAAGGCAAACAAGCTGCTCGAGGACGCCGGCTGGCAGAAGGGTGCCGACGGCATTCGCGCCAAGGATGGCAAGAAGCTGAAACTCGTCTTCCAGACCTCGATCAATGCGCCACGCCAGAAGACGCAACAGATCATCAAGCAGGCCGCCCAGAAGGCCGGCATCGACATCGAGCTGAAATCGGTCACGGCATCGGTGTATTTTTCGTCGGATGTCGCCAATCCCGACACCTACACGAAGTTCTACTGCGACATTCAGATGTACACGACGACCATGACGCAGCCCGACCCCGAGCGCTTCATGAACCAGTTCTGCTCGTGGGAAGTTGCCAGCAAAGACAACAAGTGGCAGGGACGGAACATCTCTCGCTGGCGCAGCGAGGAGTACGACAAAACATTTCGTGCCGCCGAAGGCGAGCTCGATCCAGTGAAGCGCGCAGCACACTTCATCAAGATGAACGATCTCGTCATCAACGATCAGGCCGTCATCCCCGTCGTCTACCGTCCACGCGTGCAGGCGCAATCGAGCAAGCTGAAAACATGGCTCAGCGGTTGGGACAACGACCTATGGGCGCTGGCGGAATGGTATCGCGACGCGTAAGGGGATGATGATGCGAGCCCCATCAGTCACGCCGCGCGAGGGTCGATGACCCAATACATCATCCGCCGTCTTCTGATCGCGATCCCGAG
>JANOKV010000667.1:0-7465 GCA_031419415.1 Hyphomicrobiales bacterium
ACGTCCATGCTGACGACGAACAGATACTTCGTGGCGAAGGGCATTGCGGTCTCCTGTAATCGCGACCGCTGTGACGGGTCGCTGGAACGTTGGCCCGCCGATGCTAGAGCGCTTTCCGTTCGATGTGAATCGCAAACACACAGCGGGCGTCGTTGGGTCGAGCGCGGTCCATGTGGCGCCGTGGTGTCTAGCCTTTGGCCAGACACCGCCCTCCCCCCCTTTCTGTTTCCCGGCCAAAGCAGTGCGGCAGCACTGCGCAGAGCCGGGATCGCGGGGGCGCGGCTCGAGCGCGACGGGTGACGCGCGTTCGGCCCGTCCATTGGGAACGCGGTGATCCAATGGCGTCGGCCGCGATCCCGGATGGCCGCGCCCCGGCCGCGACCTCCGGGAAGCAGAGAGTGGGGCGGCCCACCCACCCGCGCTGTTCGCCATCCTCCGGGTCGTGTTCCGGCGTCGTCTTCGTCTGTCTTCGTCCTTGCGGGCCGGGCGTGGGCGTGTGAGCCTTCGCGCGGATTTCAGCACCCGCGAGGAGCCCGCTCATGCCCGCCATCCGAGAGATCGCGACCGGACTACAATTTCCCGAAGGCCCCATCGCCATGCCCGACGGCAGCGTACTGCTCGTCGAAATCGCGCGCGGCACGCTCTCGCGCGTCGATGCCAAGGGCGCCATCTCAGTCGTCGCCGAAACGGGGGGCGGGCCCAACGGCGCGGCCATCGGTCCCGACGGCGCCTGCTATATCACCAACAACGGCGGTTTCGAGTGGATCAAAGATGCGCAGGGTCTGCGGCCCCACACGCAAGCGCGCACGTACACGAATGGCAGCATTCAACGCGTCGATCTGAAATCCGGCAAAGTCGACACGCTCTACACCAAAGGCCCCAACCACAAGTTGAACGGCCCCAACGACCTCGTGTTCGATGCGCACGGGGGCTTCTACTTCACGGATCTGGGCAAACGCCGCGAGCGCGAGATGGACACCGGCTGCCTCTACTACGCCAAGGCCGACGGCACGCAGATCAAGGAAATCGCCTTCCCGCTGATGACGCCGAACGGCTGTGGTTTATCTCCAGATGGCAAGGTGCTCTATGTCGCGGAAACGTGGACGGGTCGCGTCTGGGCGTTCGACATCATGGCGCCGGGTGAACTCGCCAAACAACCCTGGCCCTCGCCGAGCGGTGGCCGCTTGGTGACCGGCGTCGGTGGTTTCAACAATTTCGACTCGCTCGCCGTCGACTCTGCCGGCCACGTCTGCGTCGCCACCCTCATGAACCCGGGGATCACCGCAATCGCACCCGACGGCAAATTCAAGCACGTGCCCATTCCCGGCGATCCCTACTGCACCAACGTGTGCTTCGGCGGCCCCGAACTGCGCACGGCGTTCGTGACGCTTTCCATGACCGGCCGCCTCGTCGCGATGGACTGGGAACGCCCCGGCGCCAAACTCAATTACCTCAACACCTGACCGCGAGACGCTGGCCCCATGCCGCACGCCAAACTGCCCGCCGTGTTCATGCGCGGCGGCACCTCGAAAGCCGTCATCTTCCACGCCCGGGATCTGCCCGCCGACCGCAACGCGTGGGCGCCGATCTTTCTGTCTCTGATGGGCTCACCCGATCCCAGCATGCGCCAGCTCGACGGCATGGGTGGCGGCGTGTCGTCGCTGTCGAAGGTGTGCATCGTCGGCCCACACACGCATCCCGATGCCGATGTCGATTACACGTTCGCGCAAATTCTGATCGATACGGCTCGCGTCGATTACGGCATCAACTGCGGAAACATGTCCTCGGCGATTGGACCGTTCGCCATCGACGAAGGCCTCGTCGTGCGCCCCAACGGCGGCGCGGCCGTCGTGCGCATTCACAACACCAACACGAAGAAAATCATCGTCGCGCGCTTTGCGATGGAGGGCGACAGCGCCGCTGTCGATGGCGACATGGCGATCGACGGTGTGGCGGGCACAGGCGCGCCGATCCGGCTCGAGTTCATGGCGCCGGGCGGCGCGCGCACCGGTCGCTTGCTGCCCACTGGTCATGCGCGCGACACGCTCGACGTGGCGGGCATCGGGCCCGTTACCGTCAGCCTCGTCGACGCGGCGAACCCGTGCGTGATCATCGCCGCGGCGTCCCTCGGCGCGACGGCGACGGAATTGCCGACCCAGATCGAGGCCGACAAGCCCCTCATGGCGAAGCTCGAAGCGATCCGCCGGGCGGCGTCGGTGGCGATGGGCCTTGCGCCCGATCTGGACGCCGCCGCCCGCTCGAGTGCACCTTTCATCGCCATGATTGCCGCCCCAATCGCGATGACGACACTGTCGGGGCGCACGCTGTCGCCCGCCGACATGGACATCGTGGTGCGCGTCATTTCGAGCGGGCAGCCGCATCGCGCCACGCCGCTGACGGGCGCCCTATGTTTTGCCGTCGCCACCCGCATCGAGGGCACGCTCGCCGCCGACATGGCACGCGGGCTCGCGCGCGACGCATCCCAAATTCGCATCGCTCACCCCTCCGGCGTCATCGTCGTCGACGCGCGCGTGCGAACACCGGCGACCGGCGCGAGCGCGGACCCCACCGCACAACCGCATGCCGAATACGCTGCCGTCTACCGCACCGCGCGGCGTTTGTTCGAAGGCCGTGTGCTCTATCGCGCCTGAGCGAGGACTCCAGATGATCAAACCGCTGCGCATCGTCCAGGTCTCCGATACGCACCTCTCGCGCCGCCGCGCCTACTTCCACGACAACTGGGAAGTGTTCGTCGCCGAGATCGCCGCGAACCCGCCCGACCTCGTGGTCTCCAGCGGCGATCTGTCGTTCGACGGCGCGGCCGAAGACGACGATCTGGCCTTCGCCCGTCTCGAGCATGACAAATTGGCCGCGCCTTGGATCGCCATTCCCGGCAATCACGACATTGGCGAGTCGGCGCTGGCCGTCCGCCTCGACCAACCGATCGATGAGGCGCGCATCGCCCGTTGGCGGCGTCACATCGGCCCGCAGTGGTGGTGTCGGGACGTGGGCGCGTGGCGTCTCGTCGGCATCGACACAGCGCTACTCGGCAGCGATCGACTGGAAGAAGCCGAACAGAACGCCTTCCTCGCGCGCTCCCTTGCCGAGCGTGGCGACCGACCGGTGCTTCTCTTCCAGCACATGCCGCCGTTCCTGAAAGATCCCGACGACGCCACCTTCACGTCGCTCGCGATCCCCCATGCCGTGCGCGGACCCCTGCTCGACATGTGTGTGGCGGGCGGCGTGCATACGATCGCCTGCGGCCACGTCCACGTCCATCACCGGGCGACCTATCGGGGCATCGACATCGTCTGGGCGCCCGCGACGAGTTTCTTCAACATCATCGAACGCCAACACGCCGGCTTCGGCATCCCCCGCCCCGGTTACCTCGAGTGGACCCTCGACGGCGGAGCCGTCTCGTGGCGTCTCATCGAACCCCCACTCATGCTCACCCACGACGTGGGCCTCTGGAACAAAACCCACGGCTCGACAACCAAGATGCCGGAGCGACGGTTGCGGTAGTGCTCTGTTTTCTCGATGTGACCCCTAACGTCACGGCGGGTGCCGGTTGGGTTAGCGCGGCCTCTGATTTCGATACTTGCTCCGGCGTCTGACGCGCGTAACCCAACATCACGCGACGAACCGAAAGGTGTTGGGTTACGGCCGCAAGAGCGACCTAACCCAACCTACGCCCGATTACTCCACCCGCCGCTCCTATAGTCCTCTCGATCCACTCCCATCCGTACGAGCGCTTCAATTGTCCGCGCCAACCACCCCATCCCTGCTTTCCCGGACGAAGCATGGACCCCTGAGGGGCCATGCGCAGATCCGGGGCCTTTCCCGGATCAGATCAATCTGCCACGTGTAAAGCCGGATGGCCGCGCGCGAGACGCTCGACCTTGCGGGAAACCGATGAGTTGATTTATTCGACCCCGCCCCCTAGGTGTCCGGCGTCAGCCTGACACCGTTGCTCCACCACCACCGCACACACCCGAGCCCATGCCCCCCACGTCCCCGCACACCACCTCACCACCCCACTCCCCCACCCGCGCCGTCCGGCTCTGGCTCGCCATCATCGCGCTCATGGTCGCGGCCACCGCCCTCATCGGGGCCGCCACCCGCCTCACCGGCAGCGGGTTATCGATCACCGAATGGGCGCCGATCATCGGCATTCTCCCACCCCTCACAGAAACCGACTGGCAGGCCGCCTTCGCGAAATACAAAACGATCCCTCAATACACGCAGCTCAATCGCGGCATGAGCCTCGACGCGTTCAAGACGATCTTCTGGTGGGAGTGGGGCCACCGGCTGATCGCGCGCACGATTGGCCTCGTGTTCCTCATACCCTTTGTCGTCTTCACCATGCGCGGCGCCATCCCGCGTCCGCTGATCCCGCGCATGATCGTCCTCTTCGCCCTCGGCGGACTGCAAGGCGCGGTCGGCTGGTACATGGTGCGCTCGGGCCTCGTCGATCGTGTCGATGTCAGCCAGTACCGCCTCGCGCTGCATCTGGGTCTCGCTGTCCTCATCTTCGCGCTCGTCGTGTGGACGTGGCTCGATCTGCGCGCCAACCGCAACCCACGTTCCACCACCACCACCACCACAATCACACCGCGCCAGCGAACAACCGCCAGCCTGCTGCTCGGCCTCGCCTTCTTGCAAATTCTGCTCGGCGCTCTCGTCGCCGGTCTGAAAGCCGGCCGCACCTTCAATACGTGGCCGCTCATGGATGGCGCGCTCATTCCCAGCGGGCTTTTCCAACTCTCACCGATCTATCTGAACGTCTTCGAAAACGCAGCAACCGTTCAATTCAACCACCGTCTCGCCGCCTACTTTCTCGTCGCCGCCACGCTCGTGCACGCGCTCGGCATCTGGCGCTCCGCCACCGACCCGCGCGTGCGTCAAACAGCCAACACGCTCGTCGCCGTCGTCCTCGCGCAAACCGCGCTCGGCATCTGGACGCTGCTCGCCTGGACGCCCCTCTCCCTCGGCCTCGCCCATCAAGCCGGTGCGCTGGCCGTCATCGTCGCCGCCGTCGCCCATCGCCACGCCATCGGCCGCGCCTGAGTTTTGAACTCCAGCGTCCCGGACGTCGCGCGCCGGTCGCCACCTCGACAAACAAACTTATCCCCGCCTCCTGCGCCCGTGATAAACTGTTCGAGCCCCGGCTAAAGTCACATCAACCATTTGATGTAACTCAATAATTTTTCAAAAAACTGTCTTTTCCGTTTGACAGCGCAACGCTCCTCGGGTACATTCTGGATATAACCCGAGAGTTGGGTGACGACCTGGACTGAGGCGCAACCACCCCGCGCCGCTCCGTCCCAAGACCTTCGGGTCCACACTCCCACACTCCAAAACTCCGACGTCCCACGAAATCCACGCCGCCATCCGGTCGCGACAGGTCGCCGGACTGTCGGCGTCTCACGCCGTGCGTCCCCCCAACCCGGCGTCCCTGACACGCAACGCCACACCGGGTCGGCGCACGCAACGCCCCGCACCCCGGCCGCACCGCATCATCCACTCATTCGCGCCGCTCACCCCCACCGGCTGAGCGCGCTGCCTGGAGCCATCATGTCCACGCTCCCAGCTCCCGACTGGGCCGCCATCCGACGCCGTTACGAAGAGACCGACGACGCCGTAGCCGACATCTGCGTCGACGCCGGCATCGAACGCTCAGGCCTCACCAACGCAGCTCGCAAAGGTCTGTGGCGGCGCCAGAAGCCACGCCCCTTTCCACCCCTTCGCATCCCCACCGGGTCGGCAGTCCCCTCTCCTGCCGGCCCCGTCCTCCCCCGCCCGGCCGCTCCTCTCCGGGCGGGGGACCGCGCACGCTCCACCGCGCCCCCGAAACCGAAACCCACCCGCGCTTCAGCGAAGTCCACAGCGCGCGCGACCAAACCCGTCAAGTCCGCGCCGACCAAAACTGTCGCCGCGAAATCCGCACGGCCAAAGCCCTCGCATGCTGCAGCGACGGCCGCGCGCGCGCCGTCCACGCGCGCCTCACCACCAGCCCTGCGCACCGCCGACGACCGCCGTCACCTGCTCGACCGGCTGGTCGCCGCCATCTCCCGCAAACTTGAGCAACTGGAACACCGCATGGCCCTCGACCTCGACGACGCCGCGACCGCTACCGACCACGACCGCGAATCCCGCGCCATTGGCGCGCTCATCGACAACCTCGGCAAAATCACGGAGATGGAAACTGGACTCGCTCGCACCTCCGGGAAATCCGACGCAACCGACATCGCCGGCGATGCGGACCGCTGGCGCCGCGAGCTTGCGGGCCGTCTTGCTAAAATTGTCGGGCCTGCCCCCGGCGTTGCGTAAAGCGGCGCTGGCCGATCTCGACGAGCCGACCGCCCGCCGGCTCGCGCACGACTGGCAACTATGGGCGCGCGACGATCAGCTCCCGCCGACCACCGCGCAAAACGGCGAGCCCTGGCGCACCTGGCTCTACCTCGGCGGTCGCGGCTCGGGTAAAACGCGCGCGGGCGCCGAATGGGTGCGCGCCGTGGCGCTGGGCCTGTGGCCCGACGAACCTCCTGCGCGCCGCATCGCGCTCGTTGGTCCCACGCAAGCCCATGTTCGCGCCGTCATGATCGACGGCGTCTCCGGCTTGATGGCGATCCATCCGCCCGACGAACGCCCGACCCTCGAAATCACCAAGGGCCAGCTCGTCTGGCCCAACGGCGCCGTCGCGCAACTCTACTCGGCCGAAGATCCAGAGGGCTTGCGCGGACCCCAATTCGACGCCGCCTGGTGCGACGAGCTCGGCCGCTGGAATCGCGGCCATCGCGCCTGGGACATGTTGCAATTCGGGCTGCGCATCGGCGCGCGACCCCGCCAGGTCGTCAGCACCACGCCGCGCAGCACCGCCATGCTGAAAAGCATAATCGCTGATCCCTCGACCGCCCTCACCAACGCGCGCACGAAAGACAACGCGGCCAACCTCGCGGCCTCCTTCATCACCGAGATCACCCGCATCTACGGCGACACCGCGCTCGGCAAACAAGAACTCGACGGCGAGGTCATCACCGAACGTCCCGACTCCTTGTGGCAACGCAAGTGGGTGGCCGAATCCCGCATCGCCATCGCGCCGGAGATGCGCCGCATCGTCGTCGCGGTCGACCCGCCCGTCACCGCCACCGCCAACGCCGACACGTGCGGCATCGTCGTCGCGGGCTTGGGCCCCGATGGCCGCGCCTACGTGCTCGCCGACCGTTCGCTCCAGGGGCGTGATCCCGCCACCTGGGCGCGCGCGGCAATAGCCGCCTACCGCGACTTCGCCGCCGATCGCATCGTCGCCGAAGTCAACCAGGGCGGCGATCTCGTCGTCAACGTCATCAGAGGAGTCGATGCCAATGCGCCGGTCAAAAAAGTCCACGCCTCCCGCGGGAAGTACGCCCGCGCCGAGCCCATCTCCGCCCTCTATGCGGAAGCCCGCGTCGTCCACGTGGGCGAA
>JANOKV010000668.1:0-1636 GCA_031419415.1 Hyphomicrobiales bacterium
CTCGACGGCGCGGGCGTTGCCCTTGCCGGCGCATGTGGCATTGGGCTCGGGGCCACCCACCCGTCACCCTGGCGCGCCACAGCGTGGGGTTGGGCGATAGTTGGCGTCATCGACATGTCACTCTTCCCCCGCAGGCCACTCATCGGTTGTAGGTCCGATCTGGCTCGGCATACAACACCCAGGCGGCTGTGTGGCTCCAGTGTCTAAACGATCCCCTGCTCCAATCGACAGCGCTTCGAAGCCCAGTTCCGATCGTGCCCCCGCTATTGCGACATTTCTGCCGCACTGCGTATCGGCATTTGTCCCCTCGATGGCACGGATCGCGGCCAATGACGTTATTCGATCCCGTTCCAAATCGGTGCGGGCGGAAACTGTTCGTCAACGAATTCCAGGGAAGCTGCGGCATCACAACTTCGTCGTAAAGCACCCCTACGCGAATGGGCGTGCCTCGTAGGCCTGTAGCGTCTAGTTCGGAAAGAGCGTCATGTCTTTGATCGCACGTATGCGGCCGTTGCGTCTTATAGCCTTGGGTCTGGCTGTCCTCCCCCTCATGGGATTGGCCAATGCCGCCGATGCCGAGCCCCGCGATGGGTGGCCAAGCAAGGTGCGCGCGGTCTACCGCGTCGACTTCAATGGTTTCGACATCGGCACCTTCGAATTCAATGCCGACATCTCAGGCCGGAATTTCACGCTCACCGGCAACGCCCAGCTCTCGGCTCTGCTCGGGGCGTTCAAATGGCGCGGCGCGACTCGCAGCTCCGGTCTGATCGCAGCCAACGGGCCCCGTCCCGGCGGCTATACGTTCGATTTTGCCGGTCCAGGTAAATCCGGCGCCATCAAGATGGCCTTCACCGGCGACAGCGTCAGCAGCCTGACGCACGATCCTGTCGCGCCACCGGAAGCGGGCACCGTGCCCATTAAAGATCATCACCTCAAGCAGGTGTTGGACCCACTGAGCGCCATTATGGCGCTCAGCCGCAATACCTCCGATAATCCGTGCGACCGGCGCCTCGCGGTGTTCGACGGCAAGCAGCGGTTCGACCTGGCCCTGTCGTTCAGCCGCCAGGAGCCGATTTCGGAAACGCGGCCAAGCGGCCAACCCGGTGTGGCTTTCGTGTGCCGCGTCCGCTATCTGCCGATCGCGGGCCATCGCATGACGGACTCGACACGCAATCTGTCGGAGTCCAGCGGCATCGAATTATCGCTGCGGCCCGTGCCCAGCGCCAACCTGTTCATTCCCCACCAGATCACCATTCCGACCGGCGCAGGTCCCGCAACCCTGACCTCTCTGCGCGTCGATATCGTGACGACGCGCAACGAACAAATCGCGCTGAGCCACTGATTGGGGGCTGAACCTCAGCCCACCCGAACCCCTCTCTCACGCGCTCCCGCACCACACTGCGCCGTATTTTCCCGATGAGTTTCCTCGGCCGAGTGCGAAAGACCGCTTGCGCGGCGGCTCGAGCTTTGCGATGCCTCGCTCGAGCACGCAGTCGAGGTCCGAATGGCGCTACAGTCCCGCATCCGCAATGTCACGGCCGTTCTCGGTCCGACGAATACCGGCAAGACACATCTCGCGATCGAGCGCATGCTGGGTCATCCTACGGGAATGATCGGCCTGCCGCTGCGGCTGCTG
>JANOKV010000669.1:0-2619 GCA_031419415.1 Hyphomicrobiales bacterium
AGCGGGTCGTCGAATTGGGATTGAACTTGCACGCGCCCGCGGACGTAGACGTTGACGACGGCTGGCGCGGCGCGCTTCACGATCGGGGCATAGGAGAGCCGTATCGCCTCGCGCGAAGGTGGGACGTCGCGCTGCTGCGCCAGGGCCACCAGCGACGAACTCACGGCGAGCGCCGTCGCAATACAGACCCGACTTACGACATCGCGCATCATCGAGAACCCTCGCTGCGAAATCTTGTCCGCTCCGACAGGACCCTTGTCGCCCTGCCTGACATAGCCGACGCCAAGCCACCCAGCACCGGGAAGGCCCCGGATCCTAGCTCGGAAGCGCTTATGCGCAAGCCTGGAAACAATTCGAGCACCCCAGACGATGTCAGGGATGCTCGTGTGTCGACGCAGGACTTGCGTGGCTTCAGAACGGCCCGCCTTCGGACGGGGTTCCACGCGCTGCGACTTCGGCCTCGTGGCGTGCGCGGTCCTCGGCGCCCTTCACGGACTCGTCACGGTCGACGAGTTCGATGACGGCGCGCGGTGCGCTGTCACCATAGCGGAAGCCCGCTTTCAGCACACGCGTATAGCCACCGTTACGATCCTTGTAGCGAGGCCCCAGCACGTCGAACAACTTCTTGGTCATCGCTTCGTCGCGCATGCGCGAGGCGGCCAGACGCCGGGAGTTGAGATCACCGCGCTTGGCGAGCGTAATGTACTTGTCCACGACCCGCGCCAAATCCTTGGCTTTGGGCAGAGTGGTGACGATCTGCTCGTGCTTGATGAGAGCGGCTGCCATGTTCGAGAACATCGCCTGCCGATGGCCACTGTCGCGGTTGAACCGCCGGCCGAGACTGCCGTGCTTCATAGCCGTTGTTCCTTACATTGTCATGGCAGGGTTCTATGGCCCCGCCTTTGTTTTCAATTTCGCGTGGTCGTAAATTCGCGATGTCGTGGCAGGCAAGAGAAGAGAATTGATGCTCTTCTCACGAGGCCCCGACGCTGCGCCGTCTCAATACTGATCTTCGTAGCGCTTCGCCAGATCTTCGATATTATCGGGCGGCCAGTTCGGGACTTCCATACCGAGGTGCAGACCCATGCTGGCCAGCACTTCCTTGATTTCGTTGAGCGATTTACGGCCGAAGTTCGGCGTGCGCAACATTTCGGCTTCGGTCTTCTGGATGAGGTCGCCAATGTAGACGATGTTGTCGTTCTTCAAGCAGTTGGCCGAGCGAACGGAGAGTTCCAGCTCGTCCACCTTCTTGAGCAGCGCCGCGTTGAAGGCCAACTCGGGATGCGAACGTTCTTCGACGGCCTTCTTGGGCTCCTCGAAGTTGATAAACACCGAAAGCTGATCCTGGAGAATTCGCGCGGCGAGCGCCACGGCGTCTTCCGGCGTGATCGAACCATCGGTCTCGACCGTCATCGTCAGCTTGTCGTAGTTGAGGATCTGGCCTTCGCGCGTATTCTCGACGCGATAGGAGACCTTCTTGACGGGTGAATAGAGGCTGTCGATCGGGATCAAGCCGATCGGCGCGTCATCGGGGCGATTGCGGTCGGCAGCGACGTAGCCTTTGCCCATCGCGGCCGTGAATTCCATCCGGATCGAGGCGCCCTGATCGAGCGTGCAGATGACGTGATCGGGGTTGAGAATTTCGACTTCAGAGCTCACCTCGATATCGCCGGCGCGAACGACACCGCTGCCCTCTTTCTTCAAGACCATGCGCTTGATGCCGTCCGAATGGACGCGCAGCGCGATGTCCTTGATGTTGAGGATCATGTTCGTGACGTCCTCGCGGACCCCCGGAATAGACGAGAACTCGTGCAGCACGCTGTCGATATGGACCGTCGTGATGGCCGCACCCTGCAGCGACGACAGCAGCACGCGCCGCAACGCGTTACCCAGGGTCATGCCGAACCCGCGCTCGAGCGGCTCGGCCACCATGGTCGCGCTGCGATTTTTGTCGCGACCGACGTCGATCTGCAATTTATTCGGCTTGATGAGGTCTTGCCAGTTCTTCTGCAACACGGGATTCACCTCGATGTCGTGCCGGTCATGCCGGTCTCTTCAATTGGGTCGTGCACCGGCCGCGTCATCGTCATCGACGAGGGCCGTGATGCGGGGTCGATGTGCGACTGCGGCGTGCCAATCGAAACGGAAATTGACGTCGCAGCCTGCGTCAGACGCGCCGACGCTTCCTCGGCCGGCAACCATTGTGCGGAATGGGCGTCACGTCGCGAATGGATGTGATCTGGAAGCCGGACGCCTGCAACGCGCGCAGCGCCGATTCACGACCCGAACCTGGACCGCTGACTTCGACTTCCAGCGTGCGCACACCGTGCTCGGCTGCTTTCTTGCCGACGTCTTCTGCTGCGACCTGGGCCGCAAAAGGTGTCGACTTGCGCGAACCCTTGAAGCCCATCGTGCCCGACGACGACCAGGCGATGGTGTTGCCCTGCGCGTCTGTGACCGTGATCATCGTATTGTTGAACGAGGCATTCACATGCGCCACGCCCGATGCGATGTTCTTCTTCTCGCGACGGCGCACCTTGCCACGCTGCTGCTGTTCTTTCGCCATGTCTCTCGCTTTCGAGTGAGCCCGCATTGCCTGCGGCCCGCAACTGCGCCGAT
>JANOKV010000670.1:0-1795 GCA_031419415.1 Hyphomicrobiales bacterium
CGCTGGATGGCGCCGGCAATGAACATCTCGGGGCAGGCGATGATCTCGAAGCCACCCGAATGATGCTCGCCGATCCAGGCCTCGTGGTAGTTGAGCCGGTCGAGCAGTTCGACCAGTTCCATGTCCCGCTCTATCGCCAGAGTCGGGTTCTCGCCCAGGGCATGAAAAGGGGCGAGGAAGATACCGGTCCTGAGGTAGCGATCTTGCATGGGAGAGCCTTTCAGGTTCGGTCGGAGCAATGGTCGGCGGACATGTTAGCTGTGGAGCAACGGACCACCAAGCGCCGCGTGGTGGCGACCCGTCGTGGTCGAGCCTTCACCCCAAATCTAATACGATATTGCCACCGCCATCCAGGCTCGCGCGAACGCCAGGGCGGACGACCGTGGTGGAATCGTATTCTTCGATGATGAGGGGCCCCGTCGCGCCTTTGGCCAAACTGGCGCGTGAGACGACCGGCGTGTCGCGCCAGCCGTGCTCGCGGCCGAAGTAGGCGCGCCGCGGTGGAGGTGGCGTCGGTTCCGGCCGGCTCGAGCGCACGACCTCGGGGACATCGTCGCCCTCCCGCAAGCCCTGGCCCACGACTTGGATGTTGACGAGTTCGACGGGCTCTTCTGGTCCGGCGCGATGGCCATAAGTCAGTTCGTGCTCGCGGCCAAAAGCTTCTTCCAAGTGCGCGACCATGGCGAGATCGAGTGGCCCGTCGGGCGCCGGGACCACGAGTTCGAAGCTCTGGCCGTGATAGTGCATCGCCGCCGACCGCCGGATGACCCCGCGCGCGCCGGTGAACCCCTCGCTTGCGAGCTGCTGGCGGGCTTGTGTGGCCAGCGCATCCCAAGCGGCATCGACTTCGTCGAGGCGGCCGCCGCGCAACAGACGGCGAAACGTGCGTGCATAATGATGCTCCACGTCGGCATAGAGCAATCCGAAAGCTGAAAAGAGCCCCGCCGACGGCGGCACGATAATGCGGCTGATCCCGAGCGCTTCGGCCATTCCGCCAGCAAACAGCGGACCATTGCCCCCGAAGGCGAAAATGGCGAACTCGCGGGGATCGCGGCCCCGCTCGGTGGAGACGGCCTTGATGGCGCGGATCATGTTCGACGCGGCGATCATATGAGCGCCGTAAGCCGCGTCCTCGAGTGAGAGCCCCAACGGTTCCGCCACCTTGTTGCGCAGCGCGCGGCGTGATTTTTCCGCATCGATGGTGAGTGCACCACCGACGAGATGCGTCGGGTTGAGATAGCCCAGCACCACGTTGGCGTCGGTTACGGTGGGTATGTCGTTGCCCAGGCCATAGCAGGCCGGGCCGGGGTTGGCCCCGGCGCTGTGCGGGCCGACTTGCAGCGCGCCGCCGCCATCGATCCACACCAGGGAGCCGCCGCCCGCGCCCACTTCGGCGAGGTCGATGGCCGGCACCTTGAGCGTGTAGCCCGCCCCTGTCAGCAGTCGTGACCCCGCCATGATGCCGGCGCCGACGGATTGCTCCTGAGCGCGCATGACTTGACCGTTTTCGACCATGCAGGCCTTGGCCGTGGTGCCGCCCATGTCGAAGCTGATGATCTTATCGAGGCCCTTGGCGCGGGCGACCTTGTCGGCACCGACCACACCGGCAGCCGGCCCCGACTCGATGATGTTCATGGGACGCGCCGCCGCTGCTCGATCCGTCGTCAAGCCCCCATTCGACTGCATGAGGAGCAGTTGCGCCGGCACGCCGAGCGCATCGAGGCCCTTGCGCAGCGCGTGCAGATAGGTCGCGACCACCGGCATGACATAGGCATTGATCACCGTCGTCGAGGTG
>JANOKV010000671.1:0-2516 GCA_031419415.1 Hyphomicrobiales bacterium
CCGGGGCGCTGGAAACGGCCGCCGCCCTTTCCCCGATCGCGATCTGGCCTGTCCTTGCGCATGGGCTGTCTATCCTCCGGACGCGGGCTCAGGGTATCGATGGCGTCGCGATCACGCTCGCAATATCATCAGCTTGGCGCAGGCGTCGATCTTTTCATAGCTGCGACCGCCTCGCGGCCCGCCGCGTCACTCACCAGGACCCCCGCCCCCGATGCCCCATATGCAGCAAGCCCTGGCCCTGGCGCGTGAAGCTTTCGACAGTGGCGAGGTGCCCATCGGCGCCGTCATCGTCGATGCGAATGGTCGCGTGCTGGCCGCCGAACCCAACCGCATGCGCGCCCTCAAAGACCCCACCGCTCACGCGGAAATGCAAGCCATCCGCACCGCATGCCGCGTGCTGGGCCAGGAGCGGTTGGTCGATTGCGACCTCTGGGTGACGCTGGAGCCGTGCCCGATGTGCGCGACCGCGATTTCGTTCGCGCGCATTCGTCGGCTCTATTTCGCCGCCAGCGACCCCAAGGGCGGCGGCGTGGAGAATGGCCCGCGCATCTTCAACCAGACGACCTGCCACCACGCACCCGAGGTCTACGGCGGGATGGCGGTGAGCGAGGCGGCGGCGCTGCTCTCGACATTTTTTGCCGCGCGGCGGTGACGGGGCCCCCTTTGCGCGCGCGGTCCTCGGCGTCCAGGTCGTCGGGCGTGCGCATCGGCCAGATGCCCTGCTCCTGGAAGAGCGCGCCAAGCGCCTCGTGATCGCGCCGCACGGTGCGATAAATCCAGCGATACCCCCAGTGCGTATCGCACAAGGCGTGCGCCCGCTCCTGACCGATCAAGTCGGTGGCGGCCGCGATCTCGAGCCAGCAGACGACGAGGTGGATGTAGGTCTGCTCGTAGTTGCGCGCACCATCTGGCAGCCGCGTCGGCGCCTTCGGATAGCGGCGCACCAGCTCATCGAAAAATGGCGCTACGGGATCGTGGTCCACACCGCCCAAGCGCCACAGATACCAATGCATCTGCTCGTGCAGGTAGGTCGCGAGCAAATGATCCTCGCTCTCGGCGAAGCGCGTGCCCAAGGTCAGGATCGGGTGGCTGTGCGTTGGGCCAGCGGGCACGATTTGGACGAGGCGCGTGTATTCGTAGCGCGAGAGATCGTGGCGTTGGCGCAGGGCAGCGAGTAAATCGCGAATACGCTGCGCCTCGCGCTCGGCGTGGCCCAGATCGATATCGATACGAAACTCTGGCTGCCCGCGCGCCATTCGATGCCCCCCCAGCGGCCAAAATGATCCGCGCGCTGAAAATAGGAATGCGACCATCGATCCCTGTGGCCGAATCACGTCACCGATAGGGGGTCCGTGAGTGCTTTGCCCGGACGCCGACACGCGGCATACTAGGGCCGACGAAACGGCGAACAGGTGGTGCATGACCGATGACGGCAGGGCTGTGGTGCGGGTGCATCCGCGCATCGCAGATATCGACGCCGCCGCATGGGACCGCCTGGCGAACCCACCGGAGCGGCCATTCGACCCGTTCCTCGCGCACGCCTTTCTGAAAGCCCTCGAGGATGCCCAGACCGTGGGGCGGCGGGCTGGATGGCTTCCCCAGCACATCGTGCTCGAAGAAGAGGGTTTGGGTCCGGTTGGCGCCATGCCCTGCTATCTGAAAAATCACAGCAAAGGGGAATACATCTTCGATTACGGCTGGGCCGAGGCCTACGAGCGGGCCGGGGGCAGCTACTATCCCAAGTTGCAATGCGCGGTGCCGTTCACTCCGGTGCCTGGCCGCCGCCTCCTCGTGCCACCGGGTCCACAAGCAGCCGACCGCGAACAGCTCCTGCTCGCCGCCGGCGTCGAACTGACGAGCCAGCTCGGGGCGTCGTCGTTGCACATCACGTTCCTCACCGAAGCGGAATGGACGCACAGCGGCGCGGCGGGCCTGTTGCAACGCACGGACAAGCAATTCCACTGGCACAACCAGGGCTATGCCACCTTCGACGATTTCCTGGCCTCGCTCGCGTCCCGCAAGCGCAAGGCGATCCGCAAGGAGCGCAGCCAGGCGCTCGACGGCGGCCTCGTCATCGAGCGCGTCACCGGAAAAGACCTGACCGAGGCCCACTGGGACGCCTTCTTCGCGTTCTACATGGACACGGGCAGTCGGAAATGGGGGCGTCCCTATCTCAATCGGAAGTTCTTTTCGCTGCTCGGCCAAACGATGGCGGATCGCTGCCTGCTGATCCTCGCCAAGCGGGACGGTCGTTACGTGGCTGGCGCGCTCAATATGATCGGCGGCGACTGTCTTTATGGACGCTATTGGGGCACGACGGATCCGCAGCCCTGCCTGCACTTCGAGATCTGCTACTACCAAGCCATCGAGTGGGCCATCGACAACCGCCTCGCGCGCGTCGAAGCGGGTGCGCAAGGGGAACATAAACTGGCACGGGGCTACCTGCCGACGCCGACCTATTCCGCGCACTTCATCGCCGACACGGGTTTGCGGACGGCGATCGCACGCTACCTCGT
>JANOKV010000672.1:0-3012 GCA_031419415.1 Hyphomicrobiales bacterium
AAGCCTATCTGATCGGCCGGGCGGATCAGGGGCTCAAGCAGATGATGGAGCAGGTGAACATGTCCCGCCTGTCGCACGGCGTGCGGGCGGCTGGGCAGATGCGTCGCTGCTTCAACGAGGCCATGCAGGTCGCCCGCCATCGCAGCGCGTTCGGCGCGCGCATTATCGAGCATCCGCTGCTGCGCCGACAGATCATGAAAATCCTGGTGCCGGCCGAGCAAGCTCTGGCCCTGTCGATGCTGGCCGCCTCCTACATGGACAAGGCGAAGACGGGCGCGAACGACGCCACGCAGATCATTCGTATCCTCACGCCGCTCGTCAAATTCCGCGCCTGCCGGGACACGATAGACGCCGCGCGCGCCTCGATGGAAACCCGCGGTGGCAACGGCTACATCGAGGAATGGGTGAATTCGCGATTGGTGCGCGACAGCCATATCGGCGTGCTGTGGGAGGGCACCAGCAACATCAACGCCATCGATGTCGTCCGGCGCGCGGTTTCGAAGGCCAGAGCTCACGAGGCCTTGCACGCGCTGCTGGCCGAAAAGCTGGAACAGTGTGAACCGTTCCTGCCGGAGAATCTGCGCGTGCGTCTGAGCAATGCGCTCACGCGCAGCATCGCGTTCGTCACGCGTGTGGGGGCCGATCCCGACCGGGAGCATTTGGCCCGCCAAGCTTCGACCGCGCTCTACAACGCCGCGAGCGCAATCGTGCTGGCTTGGGAAGGGTGCTTGCAGGATGGGGATCCGCGCAAGTTGCTGATCAGTCGCTTCGTGCTCGAGCATCGCATCGAACCCGTCGATCCGTTGTCGCCGCCCGATGGCGATTGGGAGCAGGACGCGTATCCCTACCTGCTCGATGATCAGACCCGGCTCACGAGAGAGCGGGCCGTCGAAATCGTCGGCATGGCGTGATGTGCAAGGGGGCGGACGCTACCGTCTCTTGGTCAACATCCGTGCATCCGGCCCTGCACGATGATCCATGGCGCGCAGGATGGTGGCGTTCATCACGTAGACGCTCATGACGGCGGTGAGTTCGAGGAGGCCTTTGTCGCCCCAGCGGGCGCGCACGGCTTCCACCGTGGCGTCTTGAACGATCTGCGGCGGCTCCAGCAGCTCGCGGCCGTAGCGGATAATGAGCGCCTCGTCGGGGTCGAGGCCGTCGAGCGGGGCATAAGCGTCGATGACGCGAATGGCTTCCTCGCGCGTGCCGGCGGCGAGGCCCAGGCGCACGTGGGCGCTCCAGATGTAATCGGCGTTGGCCGCGCGCGCCGCCGTGCAAATCGCCAGTTCCGCTTCGGCTTGCGTCAGTGACGTGTGATAGCGCAGATGCTCGACGAGATCCGACAGCAGCGCACCAGCTTTGCCCGCATGCGTGAGGTAGCTGCTCGGGGGCGGCATGCTCTTTCGCGTCGCCAGTATATGGCGCACGGTGGCGCGCGTTTCCTCTGAGAAGGCAGGCTTATCGGAGGGGATCGGAAGGCGCGGCATCGGCGGGCTCCTCGTGTACTGTCGAATGATGCAATATCGGACACACGTGCGCGTCAGCCGTTCAACCCGCGCATGAGCGTCGCGCAGGCGTCGAGCGACGCCAATACGGCATCGCGTGGGGCGGTCGGGATGGCCAGCACGGTGCGTTCCATGCCGGCGTCGCGCAGACGCTTCAGCGTGTCGAGGTCGTGTTTGGGGCCAAAGACGCTCATTGGCACACTGGCGGGATCGCGTCCGGCTTCGGCGCACATCTGGCGGAAGCGGGGCAGCAGCGCGATCGGGTCCTGGTCGCGGCCGCCGATCGGCATCCAGCCGTCACCGTATTGCAGCGCGCGGCGGGCGCCGTAGGGGAATGCGCCGCCCACCAGGATCGGCGGGTGCGGTTTCTGCACGGGCTTGGGGTTGCACCACATCGGCTCGATGTCGACGAAGGCGCCACGGTATTCGGCCACGTCCTGCGTCCAGATGGCTTTGATGGCTTCGATGCGCTCGCGCATCAGCTCGAAGCGGGTCTCGTAGACGGTGCCGTGGTTACCCATTTCCTCCGCATTCCAACCGCCGCCGACCCCCAGAATGACGCGGCCACCCGACAGATAGTCGAGCGTCGCCACCTCCTTGGCGGTGTGGATTGGGTCGCGTTCGACGATCAGGCATATGCCGGTCGCGAGCTTGATGCGCTTGGTCGTCATCGCCGCGGCTGTCAGTGCCAGGAAGGGGTCGAGCGTGTCTTTGTAGTGCTGGGGCAATTCCGGCCCACCACCCCAGGGCGACTTGCGGCTCGTCGGAATATGCGTGTGCTCGGGCATCCACATGGAGTCGAAACCCCGCTCCTCGATCGCCGTGCCGAGTTCACCGGGATGGATCGAATAGTCCGTGACGAACATGGCGATACCGATTTGCATGGGGCTTCTCCGGCGCGAGGTGCGGATGCGGTCCGCCGATGGTGGACCGGGGCCGGGCGTTTGTCACGGTGCGGATGGTGGGCGCATTCAATTCTTCCCGTCATCCCGGAAACGTGAAGCCGTAGGCCGAGCGTTGTCCGGGACCCAGCGTAAGAAGCGTGCGAAGCACTTGATATCGTGCCCTTTGGGCGCTCCTTACGCTGGGTCCCGGCGCTCGTCGCGGCGCGCGGTTGCGAAGTGGGCAACGGAAGCGCCCAGAATGCGCCGGTCCTCGGCCAGGATGACAGGGTGAACTGAATTCCCCAGGGCGCGGAGCGTGGGCGCCACTGCTTTCGGATGACACGGGCGTCGGACCGGCCTACCATTTGTCCGTACATGAAACTCCGGGAGACACGCCCATGCCCCTCTCCATCAAGCAACTCGGCCCCACGCTGTTTGGCGAGGCGTCGGGCCTCGATCTCACGAAGCCGCTTCCAGCCGAAGACATCAAGGCCATCAACGACGGCATGACCAAATACGGCGTGCTGGTCTTCCACGATCAGGACTTCACGGACGAAACGCAGCTCGCCTTCACGCAGAGCCTGGGGCCGCTCGAGATTGCCGTCGGCACGAGCCTGCGCAAA
>JANOKV010000673.1:0-1631 GCA_031419415.1 Hyphomicrobiales bacterium
ACGTTGATTTCCGCCATCGGCGCATAGCGGCTGGCGCGGCCGCGTCTGCCGCGGCTGCCTCCATTGGCTGGTTTTAAACTCGCGCCCATGGGTGTTCCGTCAGCTCCGCACGTCGACTTGGCGCGAGACGATCGCCGAGAACTCGTCCGCAAACGATTCCAACCGCCGCGAGATCTGCGACGACTTGGCGATGAAGTGGTTGTAGAAAACCTGCGCTGGAATGGCGGCCGCCAGACCGATCGCGGTCGCGAAGAGGGCTTCGGAGATGCCCGGCGCAACGGTCGCCAGCGACGTATTCTTCGAGGCTGCGATCGCCTGGAACGTGGTCATGATGCCGATAACGGTGCCAAACAGGCCGACGAACGGCGCGGCCGACGCCACGTTGGCCAGAAACAGCAGGCGCTTGTCGAGCCGTTCCATTTCCCGGCCGATGGTCACGTCCATGACCTTTTCGACGCGGGACTGGATCCCGCCGAGCGCGCGAATGCTGCCTTCCACCGAGCGCTTCCATTCCCGCATTGCGGCAACGAACAAGGCGGTCACCGAAGTCGTCTCGTCGCGCGACAGGCCCGTATAGAGCTCTTCGAGCGACTGGCCCGACCAGAACAATTGCTCGAAGCGATCAGCCTCGCGCCGCGCGCGGCGGAACGCGATCGACTTTTCGATGATGATGGCCCAGGAGACGATCGAGGCCAGCAACAGCCCGATCATGACGATTTTGACGACGATGTTGGCTTGCAAGAAGAGCTCGATGAACGAGAACCCTCCCCCCGGCGAGGCAACCGCGCCTTTGAGGACTTCAGTTGGATTCATCGGTCTGTCGTCGCTCCCTCGTGTCGTCCCAGCGCGTCGTCGGTCGTCCGCGGCTCTTGCGCCCCGCCCGGTGATGCCGCTCGAGACGGGAATTTCGGTACGCTGTGCTGCCACTGCTCCGGACCGCGTGTCGCACGACCGGTGCGAACGGGTTACACCGCTGCGGTGTGTCGCTTTTTGACCTGCAATGTGACCAAACTGCGACTCGCGCCGCCGGAGCGGTGATTAGTCCGCTCCGCGTGATTCGGCAAAGGGACAGAATTGTTTGTCCGCGAACGTGGTGTGGCAATCCGGGATCGCGCACGCGCAACCGTAGGGCGTAAGTGCCCTCTTGGGCGTATTGCGCCGGGCCACGAAATCCACCCGCGCGGTCGAGGTCGTGGCGGCGCAATACGCTTCGCTATTGCGCCCTACGAAGTTTCGCTCAGGCACTAACCGCCGCCTGAAACAGGTAGCCGCCGTCTCGTTCGATCCGCACCGCGCGGCCTTGCGTGACGAGGTAGTGGGCGTGCGCCAAGGTTTCGGCGAAGGCGTGGCGGGCGTGGCCGCCAGCGACGGCTTTGGGGAACAGCCCGTGGGCCAGCGCCATGGCCGTCTGCGGCGTCACGATCATGCCTTCGAGTTCGGCGAGGCGCAGGTCGTGGTGGTGGGCCAATTGGTCGGTGCGAATGCGCAAGCCGTGGAACGGCAGGCCGTGCGAGGGCAGCACGAGCGCATCGGCCGGCAAGGCGCGGAAACGGCTGAGCGATTCCAGATAATCCGTCAGCGGGTCGGCGTCGGGCTCGTGCGGATTGACGCCGATCATGGGCGTGATCTTC
>JANOKV010000674.1:0-2064 GCA_031419415.1 Hyphomicrobiales bacterium
GCGCATCGTGCCGTCTATGTCCTCGCCCGTGGCCTTGTGGCGGAAACAGTACTCGACGCGACCGTGCACTTCGCTCCCAATTACCTTGATGACTTCGCCCTCGAATTTCATCAAGTGGAAGTGATCGAGGATCGTCTGCAACCGGTCGGAGCCGGCAGCCTTGCCCTGAGTTTCACCGCCGAAAAATAAAACATCCTCGGGAACGTAGAGGCCATAAAACACGTCGTCGCACATCAGAGCCAGGCCTTCTGCTTTTTTGCCAGCGGCCCAAAACCTCCAGTATTTGCGAACAGTCTCGGCGTACTCGTCGCCCAGCATAGCCCACCTCGCACTACCACTGGTCACTACATGCGGGCGGCTTCCGCCTGCCGCCGGATCCCCGCGATATTCTCGACATACCGGCCGCCTTGAAACGCCGCGTTGCCGGCAACCAGAACATCAGCGCCCGCTGCTGCGGCCAATGCCGCCGTCTGTGGATTGACGCCGCCATCGACTTCGATGTGGATTGGCCGCGAGCCGATCATGGCGCGGACCTGTGCGATCTTCGCGGTCATGGCGGGAATGAAGGCCTGCCCTCCAAAGCCTGGATTGACTGTCATGACAAGGATGAGGTCGAGCCGGTCGAGAACGTGTTCGAGCACATTCGCTGGCGTGGCCGGACACAGTGAGACGCCCGCCTTCTTGCCGAAACTACGCACGAGTTGCAGCGAACGGTCGAGATGCGGCCCGGCTTCGGCATGCACGGTGATGATATCGGAACCAGCTTTCGCGAAAGCCTCGATGTAGGGATCGACCGGCGCGATCATCAAATGCACGTCGAAGGTTTTTTTCGAGTGCGGTCGAAGTGCTGCAACGACGGCTGGACCAATGGTGATATTTGGCACGAAATGGCCGTCCATCACGTCGATGTGGATCCAATCTGCGCCGGCGGCGTCGATAGCACGAACTTCCTCGCCCAGCCGCGCGAAATCTGCCGACAGGATCGAGGGGGCGATGAGGATTGGTTTGGTCATAGAGGATGGGCGCCTAGTGGTGCGACGGTGTCAGGCCAGAGGCCAGACACCTACAGAGCGGGCGGTGTCCGGCCAAAGGCCAGACACCGGTCCGCACACTCACGCCTTCGAGACCATCTGCTCGACGTAGTCCCAGTTGACCAGGCTGTCGACAAACGCCTCGAGGTACTTGGGCCGCATGTTGCGATAGTCGATGTAATAGCTGTGCTCCCACACGTCGCAACCCAGAATGGGCTGGGCGCCGTGCATCAGCGGGTTCTCGCCGTTGGGCGTTTTCATCACTTCGAGCTTGCCGTTCTTCACGGCGAGCCAGCACCAGCCGGAACCAAACTGGGTCACGCCAGCCTGGATGAAATCGGTGCGCATCTTGTCGTAGCCGCCATAAGCGGTGACGAGCGCCTCGACCTTGCCGGGTAGCTTCTTGCCGCCGCCACCCGTCTTCATCCAGTTCCAGAAATGAATGTGATTGTAGTGCTGGCCAATCTGATTGACGACCGGCTGATCTTTGGCCGAAAACGCCTCTTTGCAGATGTCCTCGATGGACTTGCCAGCATACTTCGTGCCATCGCCAGCCAACGTGTTGCCGGTGGTGACATAGGCATTGTGGTGCTTGTCGTGATGAAACTCGAGCGTTTCCTTCGACATGAAGGGCTGGAGCGCGTCGTAGGCGTAAGGCAGGGGGGGAAGCGTGAAGGCCATGAGCGTTCTCCATTTCGGTGGGGGTCAGATTGGCCGTGAACGTAGCGGTAGCCCTCGACGGTGACAAGCACAGTCGGGGTTTCGGAATCCGGTATGGAAAGACGGCGCCGCCCGTAGGGCGCAATAGCGTAGGGTATTGCGCCGTAGCGGTTTCGACATTGCCGATGGAATTTGCGGCGCGGCGCAATACGCAAAGGAGCTGTTGCGCCCGACGAACGAGAGCGCAGCACGATTCCGTCGCCCGCCTCAGGCGACCTCGGCTTCGCTCTTGCGCTCTGCGCGCTTGCGCACGTTCGGGTCGAGCCAGCGCTTGCGCAAGCGAATGGTTTTAGGCGTGATCTCGACCAGCTCG
>JANOKV010000675.1:0-4430 GCA_031419415.1 Hyphomicrobiales bacterium
AGGCCATGACGATGAGATCGCAGCCCTTGTCCTTGGCCGCCTCGAGGATGCCGTCCGCCGGGTAGCGATCCTTGATATGCAGCACCTCGCACGTCGCACCTGAAGTCTTGGCTTGCAGTTTGACTGCATTGAGGATCTTGGTCGCATGCTCGGCCACGCCCGCCTCGAAGTCATCGATGGGAATCGTCATACCGATCTCACCTGGTGCGATCATCGTCCAAGGCTCGGTGACTGTGACCACCGTCACTTTCGCCGCCAGTGTCCTGGCCAGAGCCAAACCCTGCTCGACGGCCTTTGTGGCCAGCTCCGATCCGTCGGTCGCGACGAGGATGGATTTATACATTCCATGGGTCCTTCTGCATTGACGCGGTGCACGGCGACCGCTCGCTCATCAGCTATTCTCGGGCCAGAGGCGCACCAGCGGTATGATCCGGATCAAGTGCTGATCCTGATTGCCCCGATATCATGACCCCAAGCCGACGGTCGCACCGACCGAGAGCGCCACTTCCCCTAATGTCAGGGAGGCCGTCCGTGATCAGTATGGAAGATTGCATCGCGATGTGTGGTCTGGATGAGGACCAGGTCTTGGCCATCGCCGAGCACGAGCATGTTCCCGAAATCGTCGCCGCTGGCCTCGCGCAGTACATGCTGCGGTCCAGTCAGGGCTCAGTTGCGATCCGCAACATGATCATCGACGACATCCGCCGCGCCCAGCAGCGGGTCGACAAGCCGCACGTGCAACACCTCCTGCATGTGTTGCATCACTACCTGCGGGACCATCCCGAGGCGCGGCCCCCGAAGCGCTGATGCATTGAGCGCCCCGAGGGCGTGACCCGGCCTGCCCCTAGGCGACCGCCGCCCGGATCCAAATGTGATTGTCGTGAAAGGCGACGCCGCCGAACGGGGCGATGCGGTCCGCACTGGTGAGTGAGTTGAGGCCCGCACCACCCTCGAACAGGTCATTGGGTGGGATCGACTCGACGATGACGACGCCGCGCTGCACGCCCGCAAAAGCCTCCGCTTCGAGACCGATTTCGCCGCGCCTGTTGCCCATACGGATGCGCTGGCCATCGACAATTCCGAGGGCTGCCAAATCTTCAGGATGGATCTTGGCGCGTGGCGTTCCCTCGCGGCTTCGGCTCGACGGCATCTCGTTGAAGGTCGAATTGAGGTAGCTGCGCGACGGGCTCGTGGCCAACCGGAACGGATGTTCCTCATTCGCATTCTCGATCACGTCCCAGTGGTCGGGCAGCGATGGCACGGTATGCGAGATGCCCCAGTCATGCTTGCGACCGGCGGGCACCGTGGGCCAGTCCGGCTTGAACCGGAACTTGCCATCCGGATAGGCAAAGCCTTTCGTATAGTGCGCCGTTTCGAAATCGGGCTGACAGTCGATCCAGCGATTTTCCTCGAGCGCCTCGATCGTGCCCCAACCGGATTTTTGCAGTGTCCAGTCGATCAACTGGCGGGCCGACATCTCGAAACCGGGGTGGCTCGCGCCCAGGCGCTCGGCGAGCGCGCAGATCACATCGTGGTTCGACAGGCATTCGCCCGCTGCCGGGATCAGCTTGGGCCCTAGTATAATGTATTGGTGTCCACCGCCCTGGTAGACGTCGTCGTGCTCGAGGAACATGGTCGCCGGCAGCACGACATCCGCCATCTTCGCCGTGGCCGTCATGAACTGCTCGTGCACGCAGGTGAACAAGTCCTCGCGGGCAAAGCCCCGCCGGACGACGTTTTGGTCCGGAGCCACCTGCATGGGGTTCATGTTCTGGATGAACAGTCCGGTCACTGGCGGACCATCGCCCAGATCGCTCTTGTCGCCCGTCAGAACCGCGCCGATGCGGCTCATGTCGAGCATCCGGATCGTCGGATCGAGCGCATCGTGCCCCTCGATCATCGACTTGTCCCAGTGATAGATCGCACCGTTGTTGTGGAACGCGCCGCCTCCCTCGTGACGCCACGCGCCGGTCACCGAGGCGATGCAGGAGGCCGCATGCATATTATGTGCACCGTTGCGCTGCCGGGAGAAGCCGTACCCCAGACGCAAATAGGTCTTCGGCGTCGTTCCGATCATGCGCGCGAAGGTTTCGATCTCTGCGACGGTGAGGCCAGTGATGGCCGATGCCCACTCCGGCGTGCGCGATTGTAGGTGCGCTTCGAGTTCGGTCGGGCAGTCGGTGTACTGCTCGAGATAGGGCCTGTCGGCGTAGCCGTCTCGGAACAAAACGTGCATGACGGCGCAGGCGAGCGCCCCGTCGGTGCCGGGACGAAGGCACAGCGCCAAGTCGGCCTGCTGCATGGTGCCGTTGCGATAAATATCGATGACGACGATCTTGGCGCCGCGTTCTTTCCGGGCGCGCACGACATGGGTCATGACATTGACCTGTGTGTTGACCGGGTTGGTGCCCCAAATCACCACGAGATCGGATTTGGCCATCTCGCGGGGGTCGGGACCCGCGAGCTTCCCCGTGCCGGCAATGAAACCGGTCCAGGCCGACGTCGTGCAAATCGACGAGAATTGCTGCGAATAGCGTTTCGTGTGCCGCAGGCGCTGGATGCCGTCGCGCATGACGAGGCCCATCGTGCCCGCGAAATAGTAGGGCCAGACCGCTTCAGCGCCCAGCGTGCGCTCCGCTTTCAAAAAGGCTTCTGCAGTGATGTCGAGCGCATCGTCCCAGGAACATTGCTGGAACTGGCCCGAACCTTTGGGACCCGTCCGGCGCATGGGATGGAGGAGCCGATCGGGATGATGCACACGCTCGGCATAGCGGGAGACTTTGCTGCAGATGACCCCCGCAGTGTAGGTGTTGTCGGCGGCGCCATGCACTCGGCCGATCCGGCCACCGTCCAGCAGTTCGACTTCCAGCGCGCAGGTGGATGGGCAGTCGTGAGGGCAGACCGTCCGACCCAAATTCACGTGCTTTTGCATCCGGTGCGCTCCGTGTGAGATTCCGCCCCAACGTTAATCCAGATTATCGTCCTTCGATAGTCTCGGGCGTGCCGGGCCAGAGGTCCGGTGGTGCCCGTCCCGCAAAACGATCACCAAGGTGAGACCAGAGCTTGTCCGGACGCACGTTCGATACGATCTATGCACCACAGCACTCGAGCACGTTGCGTGAACAACGTGTCGTTTGCACGCAAAGGACAGCCAAAAATGATCAAAGCTCTCCTCGCAGTCCCGCTCGTCGTTGCAGGCCTCCTGGCAGCCAGCGCTCCGGCCGCCGCCTGTAGCATTCGTGGAAACTGGTGCGGGTACCCGCTCTGGGCCGCCAATGCGTTCGAAGACCGTTTCGGTCGCGTGAACCCTGGGACCAGCCCCGTGCTGCCGAATGCCCAACACGGCGGCTATGGCGTCGTCGCTCCGGGGGCCACGTCTTACCGTGCAAAACCATTCTACCGGCGTGATCGGCCCAAACGGCATCGGCAGTGGTGAGGGATTATTGGTCGGCAGGTGTTTCGGAATTCACCGACGGATCAATCCGGGCATTCGTCTGCGCCTCGATCCAGAGCAAGAAGTCCCGAGATCCCCCCGTCACGGGCAGCACCAGCACCGCTGGATTGGCGTAAGACGCCATTCTAACGACTTCCTCGGTCACCGTTTCGGCGAGATCAGACCGCGTTTTTAGGATCATGACGCACTCTGTTTCACGGTGGCGCTTGCCATCCCAGACATAAATCGACGTCATTGCCGGTAATATATTGGCGCATGCGGCCAGGCCTCGGTCCACGAGGTCACCTCCGATCCGCTCTGCCTCCTCCTGAGAAGCGCATGTGGAATAGACGAGCACCGGCATGTCATTTCCTGGCTTGAGAATTAAGGACACTCGCGCGCGCCTCCTGTAGCATGGCGTCAGTTGCCGGATCGCCCGGCGGATGCGGGGACAGTGAGACCGTCGAGAATGGCAGAGCCACACCGAAAGTTCGAGCGCATTGCCTTCGTGGCGAGCGATGCATCCGAGGCCCGCCTCGCTGTCGATCGGTTGGCGCGCGTCTATGGCAATGTCGAGCCGAATTCCGCCGATGTCATCATTGCCCTGGGCGGTGACGGACTGATGCTGCACACCCTGCATCGCTTCATGCACGATCGCATTCCGATCTACGGCATGAACCGGGGCTCGGTCGGCTTTCTGATGAACGAGTATAGTGAAGACAATCTGCACGATCGGCTGGCTCGGTCGGAGATGGCGCGGGTCTATCCTCTGGCCATGACGGCGACCGATCGGGCGGGTGACACGCACGAGGCGCTGGCCATCAACGAGGTCTCGATCTTTCGTGTGACCCACCAGACGGCGAAGTTGCGCATTTCAGTCGATGGTCACGTACGCCTTGGTGAATTGGCGTGCGATGGCATCCTGGTCGCGACACCCGCCGGGTCCACCGCCTACAACCTGTCGGCTCACGGGCCGATCCTGCCGATCAACGCGCCG
>JANOKV010000676.1:0-3181 GCA_031419415.1 Hyphomicrobiales bacterium
GGAAAACGGGGCGTCAAGAAAGCGGCTTGGATCACGTGGGATTATGCCGCCGGAGCCGAATCCGGCCAGGGCTTCAAAGACGGGCTCGAAAGGCACGGCGGCGAGGTCGTCAAAGTGCTCACGCTGAAATTCCCCGAGACGAACTTCCAACCGTTGCTGGCTCAGATTCCCGACCTGGGCGTCGAGGTGATCGGCTCGTTTTTTGCCGGTGGCGGCGCGGTGCAGTTCGTGAAGGAATACAAAGCTGCAGGCATCAAGGTGCCGCTGTGCGGGTCGGGCTTCCTGACCGAGGGCGTGCTCGGTGCACAAGGGGATGCGGCCGAAGGCATCGAGACGGCGCTGCATTATGGCGACGGCATCGACAATCCGAAGAATACGGCGTTCCGCAAAGCTTTCCTCGACAAGACGCAACGGGAGGCCGACGTTTACGCCGTCCAGGGCTACGACGCCGCGCAGCTTCTGGCCATCGGCCTCGAGGCGGTGAAGGGCAACCTCGAGGACGAAGCGGGTCTCTACAAAGCCATGCGGGCGGCCAAATTCGACAGCCCGCGCGGCAGCATTTCCTTGTCGCCGTCGCAGGAGGTCGTGCACAATATCTATCTGCGCCGCGCCGAAAAGGGCCTCAACAAGGTGATCGGCATCGCCGCCGAAAACCTCGCCGATCCGGGTACGGGCTGCAAATTGTAAGGTGAAGGGTATTGGAAGCGGTGGGGGGAAACTCCCTCCGTCACCCTCGCCAGCGCGCAGGGCGAAGACGTGGAGCTGCGCGACTCAATGCATCCTCGATCGCGGACTTGTGCAGTCGTAGGCAAAGCACCACGTGAAATGATCACACGCGTGCAGGAGAACGCCAGATGAAACTTTTCTACGCCCCAGGGGTATGTTCACTATCCCCCCACATCGTGCTCGAAGAAGCGGGTGTGCCACACAGCTTGGTCAAGACCGATATTCGCGCCAAAACCGTCGAGGGCGGCGCCGACTACAAGACCACCAATCCATTGGGATACGTCCCTGCACTCGAACTCGACGATGGCACGATCCTCACGGAGGGCCCGGCGATCGTTCAATATATAGCCGCCAAGGCCCCCGGCAAAACCCTGGCACCGGCAGCAGGTTCGGTGGCCCACTTCCAGATGCTGAGCTGGTTGAATTTCATCTCGTCCGAGCTGCACAAGGGGTTTTCCCCGCTGTTCAATCCGGCGATGCCCGACGAGGCCAAGACGATCGCCCGCGAGCGCCTGCTCAGCCGCTTGGCCCATGTCGAAAAGCATATGACAGGGAAGGATTACATTCTCGGCGCGTCGTTCACCTTGCCGGACGCGTATCTCTTCACGGTGCTGCGTTGGACCGTGCCCTTGAAAATCGATCTCACCCCTTATCCCAATCTCCAAGCCTTCCAAAAGCGCATGGAAGCCCGACCAGCCGTTCGCGCCGCCATGAAGGCAGAAGGCTTGATCACATGAGCCCAGGCGTCGCGGGCGATCACTATGCCCGCAGCGTCGCTCTCAACTGACGTCGGGCAGGCTGGTGGGAAGGGCCTCGCCCCGCAGGAACGGTTCGACGAGCGCCATGAACGTGTCGAGCTTGTCGTGATGCACCCAATGGCCGGCCCCGGCGACGCGCACAATCTGCGCGTTGGGGAAATGCCGGGCGCGTCCATCCACGCGCGGGTCGGACGCCCAGCTTTCTGCACCGTAGATGAGGAGCGAGGGACAATCGACCCGCTGCCAGAGAACCTCCACATCGGCCTGGGAGATGTCGTAGGGCAGCGACACGCGCACGTAGTTGTCGAACTTCCAGGAGAACGTGCCGTCTTCGTTCTGATTGATGCCGTGCAGCGTCAAGTGCCGTGCCTGCTCGGCCGTCAGATGCTTATTGGCGTCTTGCATGCGGCTCGTGGCTTCGTCGACGGAGGCATAGCGCCGCGAACTGCGCCCCGAGGCGGCCCGTTGCTCGGCGATCCAGTCGCGAAAGCGTTGATCGATGGTTTTTTTGGCAGTCTCGGCCAACGAACGGGGCGAGCGCCCCAAGCCTTCGATCGCCACGATGCGCTTGACGGTTACAGGCGCGACGCCGGCATAGCGCATGGCGATCGAACCGCCCAGAGAATGGGAGACGATCGTCACTGGTGACAGTTTCAATTGATGGATGAGTTGCGCCAGGTCGTAGACATAGCCGGCAGTGCCATAGTTGGCGCTCTTCGACCATTCACTGTCGCCGTGACCGCGCAAATCCGGCGCGATCACGTGCCAATCGGCGCGCAGCCGCCGCGCCACCCAGTCCCAGTTGCGGCAATGGTCGCGACCGCCGTGCAGCAGAATGAGAGGCGGTGCGTCGGGATTTCCCCAATCGACATAGTGCAAGCGCAGGCGCTGGGAGAAATAAATGCGCGACGTTGGACCGCCCTGGTCGTCGATTGTCATTGTGGGGGCACTCCGGCTGTGTTCGCGCACACTATGCGCGCGCGCCGGGCCCGCAGCAACACCGGTCGCGGCCCGCTGGCCTCAGTCCCACCACCACGACGACGACGCGCGGTTCACGCGGTAGGACGCCACCGCGTATCGGCGGTCCCGGGCCCGATCACGATCGAAGCCCCGACCATTTCGCTTTTCGGCGACGATGCGGCGCACGCTGGCGCGCGCTTCTTCTTCACCTCGGGTCTGCACGATGAAATCCGTGCCTTTGCCGGTTTCGAAGCTGGGCCCGAGATCGGAAATGATCAACGAGGACCCGATATGCAGCGCGGGCAGGACGCGATCGAGCACCTCTTTGGGGAATTCGAGTCGATCGAGCGCCGCCAACGCCTGATCCCGCACGTCCGACGCGAGGAGGGCGCCCGCACCGAGGTTTTGGCGTTTCGCCGCAACGGTTTCGAACGGCACAGCATCAGGTGATGTCGAAGCAGCCGACACGATCGACCAGTCGATCGTCCGACCCGCATCGCTGGTGGCCATGGCCGTGAAGACCTGCGTGCCGATCGGTTGTGACGCATTGCGGATGACGATCGGCAGGTCGAGCACCGGTTCGCGGTTCTGCCGGACATAGACGCGTTGCGTGGCCCGCGACACGAACACCGACACCGGCTCGGTCATACGGGCCGCATCGCGAACCTCGGCCTGAGCCACAGCGCGCGCATCCTCAGCGACTTTGATCGCCGCCCGCGCGGCCTCCTGGACGGCCA
>JANOKV010000677.1:0-2260 GCA_031419415.1 Hyphomicrobiales bacterium
TTCTTCATCGAGATGAACACGCGCCTCCAGGTCGAGCATCCCGTCACCGAGATGATCACGGGCGTCGATCTCGTCCTCGAGCAGATCCGCGTGGCGTCTCTGGGGACACTCTCGGTGCGTCAGGAAGACATCACGTTCCAAGGGCACGCCATCGAGTGCCGCATCTGCGCGGAAAACCCCGTCACGTTCCGCCCCTCACCCGGCAAAATCACCTATTGGCATCCGCCCGGCGGCCTGGGCGTGCGCGTCGATTCCGGCGTCTACCAAGGCTATCGCATTCCGCCTTATTACGACTCGCTGATCGGCAAGCTCATCGTCGCGGGCAAGAACCGCAACGAGTGCCTGATGCGCCTCAAGCGCTGCCTGTCGGAGTTCGTGATCGACGGCATCGAGACGACCATTCCGCTGTTCAGCGACCTCGTCAAACACCCCGACATCGCGAACGGCGCCTACGACATCCATTGGCTTGAAACTTACCTCGCCAGCAAGGCCTGAGCGCAATCGCGGGCCGTCGAAGGGTGCAACCCGTTTTTGGTGGGGGGCATCGCAATGCAATTCAATCCGTCATCCTGGCCGAGGAACGGCCGCCCCTTGTCATCGGCGGGAACGCACCAAGCCCTCCCCTTGTCATCCTCGGGCTTGGCCCGAGGACCCAGCGGGCAGCAAAGACGCGTGCCGAAATCTGTCGCCGTGCTGGCCGCACTACGTCCACTTGGACCCCAAGGAGCAAGCGGAGAAATGGGTCCTCGGGACAAGCCCGAGGATGACAAATATTTGATGCCGAGGACAACCAAGCCCGAGCATGACAAAACATGCGCGCCGCCCTCCCCAACGAAAAAAGGCCGCCCCGAGGGACGGCCTTTCGCAGTGAGTGGTGTCGACGGTAGAGATCAGAAGTTGATCTTCGTGCCGACGGTGAAGGTCTGGATGTCGCTGACACCCGAAGCCGCACTGTTGAGCGTTACGTTGGCAGGAAGGAAACCAGTCGCGTCGAGTGAGAAGTTCTTGTAGGCGGCGAAGAACTCCATGGCGGCGGCGTCGACGTACTGCGTCACGCCGAGACCCCAATGAGTGACTTCGCTTGTGGTGCGAACCCCATTGATGTTGGTGTTGTACCCAGTCGCCGTGCCCAGGAACGCAGCTTGTTCCAGGCCACCCTTCGAGTTGCTGTACTCACCGAACAGCACCGTCTTACCGATGCCGAAGAAGTTCTGCGAGATACCGCCGGCGATGTACCAGAACTTCAGGTCGGGACCCGTGTAATTCTCCGGTGTCACAACAGCCGGAGTCATCAGGCTGCCTTCGATTTCACGCTTGCCGGCCGCGCCCGTAACGAACAGACCGGTCTGCACGTGCAGGATAGATGCCGAGCCCTTCAGGTCAGTCACCGTTACGTCGCAACGGCCTGCTCCGGCATTGATCTGCAGTGCCGTCGCAGACGCTGCAACGAGCGGCTGCCCGCAGAGCGCACCAGCCTGATTGACCAACTGCGCTGGTGAATTGAACTTCGAGTCGACCTGATAACCGATGCCACCGGCGAGGCGGAAGCCACCGAATTCGCCGGCATAACGCAGTGCAACGTCCCAGTAGTTGTCTTCGGCGACGGCGCCCTGCACCGTGAAGCCGGCGAGGGACGGCGTTTCATAGAGCACGTGGTTGCGGCGCGCCGTGTCCCACGACTCGTGACCGCGAGTGGCCTGAGCCCAGTTCAAGGTAGTCGCGCTTCCGAGCAGCCCATTATTCCCGCGAAGGATGAAGCCACCGTTGTAGAGGGAAGAATCCGACGTGGAAGCGCCGCCCATGGCGCCAAGGTCGATCAGTGTCAGATTGTCGGTTGCTGTCGAGCCGTGACCGACTTTGACCATGCCGAGTTGGTTGTGTCGTACCCACGCTGTGGAGTCACGAAGAACAATCGAACCCGTCGCTTGGTTTGCGGTCGCGCCGCCCGGTATGGTCGAGCCGAGATCGTCGCCGCCATTGAGCTGGTTCATCCCGTTTATTGCGTTGGCGTTCGACTGCCACTCGTACAGGAAGCCGGCGGTCACGTTCGGGCTGACCTTGGCGCTGCCCGTGAAACGGAACCGCGACCCGTAGTTGCCACCGTCGCCGATGTACATGTCCGACTGCGTGCCGTCGTTCCAGAACATGACATTGTGAGATACGAAGCCCGAGATCGCGAGGCTGACCTTGCGGTTGCCTTTGCGGACCGTGGTGGCTTCGAGTTCTGCGACCCTCTCTTCGAGGTCGGCGCAGCAGTCGC
>JANOKV010000678.1:0-3433 GCA_031419415.1 Hyphomicrobiales bacterium
TCGCTTCCGCCAGGATCTCTTCCATCGCCTCGCCGTGGTGCCGCTGCGTGTGCCCAGCCTCGCCGAGCGACGCGACGATATTCCAGCCCTCATCGAGTATTTCGTCGGTCAAGTCGCGAGCGCGTCGGGACTGTCGCCGCGCACCATCGGCGATGATGCGGTGGCGGTGCTACAGGCCCACGACTGGCCGGGCAACGTCCGCGAACTGCGCAACAACATCGAACGCTTGATGATCCTGGCGGGGGGCGAGCCCGGCACGGTGATCACGGCCGACATGCTGCCCGAGGAGATCGGCTCGAACGTGCCCTTGCCCGTGAACGGCGGCGCGGAGCACCTGATGTCGATGCCGCTGCGGGAGGCCCGGGAAATCTTCGAGCGAGAATACTTGCTCGCGCAGATCAACCGTTTCGGCGGTAACATTTCGCGCACCGCTGAGTTCGTAGGGATGGAGCGCTCGGCCTTGCACCGCAAGCTTCGCGCCCTCGGAGTCGGCTCCGATCAACGCGCCGAAAAAGTCGGCTGATCGGCGCCGGCATGAACGTCAGGTCTCGGCGCCACCGTTGACCTGTATCAACTGGCCATTGATGAACGCGCCCTGCTCGGAGGCGAGCAGCGTGACGGCGGCGGCAACCTCGTCAGGCGTGCCGAGCCGACCAACGGGCACGCGCGCCACCATCGGCGCGATGTGGGCCGCCTGCACCTTGTCCTGATCTTCGCCCATAATTGGCCCTGGCGACACGATATTGACCGTGATGCCCGTGGCTCCGAATTCCTTGGCCAGCGCCTTGGTCAAGCCCCAGGCGGCGTGCTTGGATGCCGACACGTGCGCGCGGCCATTATAGCCGTGCATGGCGTTCATGCCGGCGAAATTGACGATGCGGCCCCAACCCTTCGCGACCATACCGGGTAAGCAAGCTCGCGCCAGCCAATAAGCCGAATCGAAATTGACGGCCATGGCGTAGCGCCAGGCCTCTTCGCTCATTTCCAAGAACTTGCCGTTTTCGCGAATGGCGGCATTGCACACGAGAATATCGACCGTGCCGAATTTGGCGATGGCCTCGCGGGCCATCCGCGCACAATCCTCGCTCTTGCCCACATCGCCCATCGCGACCAGCGCTTCGACGCCGGAAGCACGCACCTCTCGGGCCACATTCTCGGCGGCTTGCAGATCTTTGGAGCCGTTGACGACGATATTGTTGCCGGCATGGGCCAGTTGCAGCGCGCAGGCGCGGCCGATGTTTTTGTTCGATCCGGTAATCAGGGCGGTTCGGCGCGCGGTCATGGCGGGGGTCCTTGTGTCTGCGATGTGGAGGGACAGCACAGGATGAACCCGCCCGCGTCAAGGCTAAGCGCCAAATCGAGCGGGTCGCTGGCTGTTTTTCCGTGGCGACCTGCACTACTCTGTCGTCTTGCAGAGACGATGGCAGCAACGGGCGGGTGGCACGCATGCGCGGACGAGATGTTTTCATGAGCAGCCTCGAGGCGCACGGCGTCGAGCGTATTTTTGGCAATCCGGGCACCACCGAAAGCCCGTTGCTCGACAGTCTCGCGGCGCATCCATCGATCCGCTACGTGACGGCGCTGCATGAAGGCGTTGCTTTGGGGGCCGCTAGTTTTTATGCGCAGGCCTCGGGCAAGACGGGCGTCGTCAGTCTCCACGTCGCTCCGGGCTTGGGGAATGCAACGGGCATGCTGTTCTGTGCGCTGCGCTCGCGCTCACCGATGGTGGTAACGGCGGGCCAGCAGGACACGCGTATGCGGCTGACCGATCCGGTGCTCGGCCACGACCTCGTGGCCATGGCTGCGCCGGTGACGAAATGGAGCGTGCAGGTCGAGCGCGCCGATGAAATGGGGCCGATCCTTCGCCGCGCCTTCAAGATTGCCAACGATGCGCCGCGGGGGCCTGTGTTCGTCGGGTTGCCGATCGATGTGATGGAGCAGGAAACGAGCATCGCCGCCTCCACGGCCGGCACGCTCTACAACCGACCCAAAGTCGACCCGGCCGCCATCCGACGAATGGCCGAGGTATTGGCTTCGGCCCGCGCGCCGGTCATCGTGTGTGGGGATGATCCAGCGACGTCGGACGCCGTGTCGGCGCTCGTGCGGGTTGCCGAGGCGTTAGGCGCATCCGTGTGGTTCGACGGCGTATTGCGCACGCAGCAATCTTTTCCGTCGGCGCATTCCAGCGCACGCCTGGCGTTGGGCCAGGACACGGCATCGACCCGCAAGCTGTTGGGCGATGTCGACGTCGTGCTCCTCGTCGGCGGTCCGTTCTTCGAGGACGTGTGGTTCACGCCGGGCTCCCCATTTCCCGCTGATGCCAAGGTGCTGCAACTCGAAGAGAGTGCGCAACGGTTGGCCTACAATCATCGCGTCGACGTCGGCGCGGTTGGCGATCTGCGCGATGCGCTGTCGACGTTGGCCGAGGCGCTCGGTCGCGATTCTGCGCTGGCCAGCGTGGCTGCGCGCCGCAATCAAGCGCTCCGGGACTTCAAAGCCCGCGAGAACGAAGCCCAGAAGTCGCGCGCCGAAAAAGCTTGGGATCGCACGCCCATCTCGATGCCCCGCGTCATGGCCGAGATCCGGGATGCGCTGCCCGCGCGCACCGTCGTGGTGGATGAGACGATCACCGCCACGATCGATCTTGCCCGCACCATCGATTTCGCCGGCCCCGGCGACTATTTCTCGGGGCGCGGTGGCGGCATCGGACAAGGCCTAGCCTGCGCCATCGGCGTTCAGGTGGCGCTGCCCGAGCGGCCCGTGGTGTGCATCTCGGGAGATGGCTCGGCGATGTATTCGATCCAGGCGCTGTGGACGGCGGCCCACGTCGGCTTGCCGGTCGTGTTCGTGATCCTGGCCAATCGCGAGTATCGGGTCCTCAAGCACAACATCGACGTCTACCGGCAGCGCTTCGGCATCGCGTCGCAGGAGCCCTATGCGCATATGGACCTGAGCACGCCGCACCTTGGCTTCGTCGAGTTGGCGGCCGGTATGGGCGTCGCCGCCACGCGCGTCGATAAAGCCGACGCGATCCGGCCTGCGATCGAGGCGGCGTTCCGTTCTGGCCGACCGCACGTCGTCGAAATCGCCATCGAGGCGAAGCGGTGACGGCAGGATTGCCGCGAACGGGTCTGGCGATCGCCCTGACGCTGGTTTCGATGTTCGCGTTCGCGGCCATGGACGCAATAAGCAAGGTGCTGGCCGGCTCCCTCGCAATCCCGCAGATCCTGTGGGTGCGCTACATCCTCTTTACCGTGTTGGCGCTCGTCGTGCTGCGTCGCTTCGGCATCGCCCGCATCGCGCGCAGCGAAAGGCCTTGGTTACAAGGCACGCGTGCGCTGGTCGCCGTGATCGAGAATGCGGTGTTCATTCTGGCCTTCACCTATTTGCCACTCGCCGACGTGCACGCCATCGCGGCCGCGTCTCCGTTCAT
>JANOKV010000679.1:0-2490 GCA_031419415.1 Hyphomicrobiales bacterium
CTATTACGAGCAGACGCTGCGCTCGCTCGCCGAACATTTTCGCGTGTCGATGGGGATCGCGTGGGAGCGCCTGCCCAAGAAGGTGCAGGACGCCATCCTCTACGGCACGGGCGAGGAAGATGTCACGTTCACCTACGAAGATGGCCTGCGCACCTATCGCACGACCAAGCCCTTCGAGGGCGTTATCGGCAATATCGAGCGGCGCTGGCGCGAGACCGACAGTGAGTGGGTCAAGGAGGAGCTGACGCGCTATCAGGGCGCGCACGCGTGCGAGGCTTGCAGCGGCTATCGCTTGAAGCCGCAAGCGTTGGCCGTGAAAGTCGGCGAACGACACATCGGCGAGGTGACGCAGCTTTCGATCCGCGCCGCCAACCAGTGGTTCGCCGACGTGCCGGCGCGGTTTACCGCCCAGCAACGGGAGATCGCGACACGCATCCTCAAGGAGATCCGCGAACGGCTGCAATTCCTCGTCGATGTGGGGCTCGATTATCTCACCTTGTCGCGCGCGTCGAGCACGCTGTCGGGCGGCGAAAGCCAGCGCATTCGGCTGGCGTCGCAGATCGGGTCGGGACTGACCGGCGTGCTCTACGTGCTGGACGAGCCCTCGATCGGGCTGCATCAACGCGACAATGCGCGGCTGCTGGAAACCCTGAAACGGCTGCGCGATCTGGGCAACACCGTGCTCGTCGTCGAGCACGACGAGGACGCCATCCTGACGGCCGATTACGTGGTCGACATCGGGCCGGGCGCGGGCGTTCACGGTGGCCACATCGTGGCCCAGGGCACGCCCGATCAGGTGATGGCCAATCCCGCTTCGATGACCGGCGAGTATCTGACCGGCGTGCGCCAGATCCCGATGCCCAAGCAGCGCCGAACGCCGACCAAGGGACGCGCGCTGAAAGTGATCGGCGCGCGCGAGAACAATTTGCAGAACGTTACAGCGGAAATTCCACTGGGCATCTTGACCTGCGTGACGGGCGTGTCGGGCGGCGGTAAATCGACGTTCCTGATCGACACCGTCTACAAGGCGGCCGCGCGCAAGCTGAACGGCGCGCGCGAGGCGCCGGGCGCGCACGACCGCATCGAAGGGTTCGAACACCTGGATAAGGTCATCGACATCGATCAGTCGCCGATCGGGCGCACGCCGCGGTCCAACCCGGCGACTTATACGGGCGCGTTCACGCCCATCCGCGACTGGTTCGCGGGGTTGCCCGAATCCAAGGCGCGCGGTTATGGGCCGGGGCGCTTCTCGTTCAACGTCAAGGGCGGGCGCTGCGAGGCGTGCCAGGGCGACGGCGTCATCAAGATCGAGATGCACTTTCTGCCCGACGTGTACGTGACCTGCGACCAGTGCAAGGGCCGCCGCTACAACCGCGAAACGCTCGAGATTACCTTCCGCGAAAAATCGATCGCCGACGTCCTCGATATGACCGTCGAGGAGGGTTGGGCGTTTTTCACCGCCGTGCCCTCGATCCGCGACAAGCTCGAGACGCTGGCGCGGGTGGGGCTCGGTTATATCAAGATCGGCCAGCAGGCGACGACCCTGTCGGGCGGCGAGGCGCAGCGCATCAAGCTGTCGAAGGAATTATCCCGTCGCGCCACCGGCCGCACGCTCTACATCCTCGACGAGCCCACGACAGGCCTGCATTACCACGACGTGGCGAAGTTGCTCGAGGTGCTGCACGAGCTGGCCGAGGCCGGCAACACCGTCGTCGTCATCGAACACAACCTGGAAGTCATCAAGACCGCCGACTGGGTGATCGACATGGGGCCGGAAGGCGGCGACGGCGGCGGCACAGTCGTCGCGGTCGGCACGCCCGAGGACGTGGCCATGGTCAAAGAAAGCTACACGGGGAAGTATCTCAAGGAACTGCTGGGGCGACGCGGGAATAGGCGCGCGGAGGGGACGGCCGGGGCGAAGAAGGGCCGGGGCGCGGGTGGACGCAACGGCGGCGGCAAACGCGAGGCGGCGGAGTAAAATCAGCTGTTGCGGGTGGCATTCATTTCAGCGTCGAGATGCATTTTCTGGGCATCTAATTCTGCGAAAGCTGGATCGATCACGATCTTGGCTTGGTGTGTTAAGCGGCGAAGTTGCGTTATCACAGAACTGACGTTCGTATCAGTGTAGAATGTTTCATCTTCATAGATAAAAACGGAATTGGAGAACGCTTTGCCAACCATTCCGATGAACCGTTTTCCCCACGCGAGGCAGTGGTCGATGTCATCCCATTTCGCCCGCTGAGCAAGAATTTCGGGAATTATATACTTGACATAGGGTGACGAGCGTACTATCTTCAAATCACCCAATGAGGATAGTACCATGACCGTCAACCTCACGAACCCCATTTTCCACGATATCAACGCCGCTCGTGCACACCTTGAAGCGCAGCGCTGGCCGAATGGTCCGGTGTGCGTTCACTGCCGTTCTGACAACGTGACCCGCATGCAGGGCAAGAGCCATCGCGCCGGCCTGATCCACTGCAACGCCTG
>JANOKV010000680.1:0-5541 GCA_031419415.1 Hyphomicrobiales bacterium
TGCACTGCGGGAGCTGCCGGACGCGGTGGCTGCGATGCAAGCGGTTCAACGTGCGCTGCCGCCGGTGGCGATGAAGCGACGGGAGCCGCAGCCCGAGGGGCCATAGCGGCGGCCGGGGCAATGGCAGGCGCCGGATGGGCGGCGGCGTGCTTCAATGGTGACGAACGCTGAACGATCATGCGTTTACCAGCCGGAACCGTGAGTTTCTGGCCCGGGCGAACACTCGGTGTCTGCAATCCATTGATAGCCATCAGCTCAGATATCGACACGCCGTAATGCTTCGCCAGCGACGTGAGCGTATCGCCCTGCTCGACCTCGATTACTGTTCCCGCACCGGCGGTGCCCATACGATGCGCAGGCGCACTCATCGAGGGAGCCGGGTCAGCAACGTAGGCGGAAGCCCGGGCATCAGATGGCGGGGTCATTGGTTGCGGTGGCAATCCGGCCGATCGCATTGGCCGGTCGCTATACGCGGGTACAGGATCGGCCAACGGCGCCATCTCGATTGCTGCCGAGCGTGAGGGTGGCGCGTATCCAGCTTCAGGCGTACTGGCCAGTCCAGCATTGCGGCGAACCGCTTCGCTGGGGACGGGTGTCCCAGCTTTTCCGGCCCGGTCGGTGTTGTATCCGACACTTTTGAAATCGAAGCGGCTGAGCTCTGCGCTGCAACCGGCCAATCCCACCAGGAGAACGGCAGAAATCGCTGACGCGAACGGGCGGCAGACGATCGACGACACGGATCCCGATTTCGGGCACTCGTACACTGAACGCGACATATGGCACCTCTATACCGACGATCAGTTAACCATCGGAATGGTTAACCGCCGGTTAAGTGCTGTGTGGAGTAGACTTTGGCTGTCGTCGTTCGTTCTTCGGTCAGAGCTGGAATTCGCGGCGTCATTGGCACGGCTATGATGGCGTTTCGACCCGTAACGTCTCTCGCCGAGCCGCGTCCGACCTGTCGCGTTGGAACTCTGCCTCCAGGCTTGCTAGGATCGGGCCACGTCATTCCATCGATCGACCGATAAGGACCACCCATCGTGCTGCTCGGCTGCATTGCTGACGATCTGACCGGCGCCACTGACCTCGCCATCATGCTGACTCGGGCAGGCATGCGCACACTGCAAGTCATGGAAGCCCCGAGCGAAGGAGTTGCTTTCGAGGGTTTCGATGCGATCGTAATCGCGCTCAAGACGCGCACCTGCCCGGTCGATGAGGCCGTCCACCTCTCGCTCGCGAGCGCCGATGCATTATTGGCGCGCGGCGCAAAACAGCTGTTTTTCAAGTATTGCTCCACATTCGATTCCACGAACGCCGGCAACATCGGCCCGGTCGCCGACGCCCTGCTCGACCGGTTGAATGGTGGTCTCGCCCTCGTCTGTCCGGCCTTCCCGACCAACAAACGCACGATTTACATGGGCAACCTATTCGTCGGCGAGGTCCCCCTCGCGGAAAGCTCGATGAAGGATCATCCACTCACTCCGATGCGCGATTCGAGCCTGGTCCGCGTTCTCCAGTGCCAGACGCCCTCCAAGGTGGGATTGGTTCCTTATTCCGTCGTCGGTCAGGGCGCGAACGCGATTGCCAAGGCGTTTACGGCTGCGTCGGCGCGCGGTGAGCGGTTCGTCGTTGTCGACGCCATCAATGATGCGGACCTGATCGCTATCGGCAAAGCGGCTGCCGATCACCGCCTCATCACAGGCGGTTCGGGCGTGGCGCTTGGGTTGCCAGCCAATTTCATCGCTGCCGGACTGATGGAGGCAGCCGCCGCGCCCACGACGATGCGGGCGCCTGCCGGTCGCGCCGCCATCATTGCCGGCAGTTGCTCGGAGGCGACGCGCGGTCAGGTAGCGGCGGCAAAAGCCGCGGGCCTGCCCGCATTCGAAGTCGATCCGATGACATTGCGCGCGGGAGCCCACTCGGGACAACGCCTCGCGGACTGGGCGCATAAGCAGCCTGCAGACAGACCCGTGCTGATCTATTCGAGTGCTGATCCGACAGCCGTCCGCCGCGCGCAGGATCAGTTGGGCCGTGACGAAGCCGGTCACATCGTCGAACTCGCGCTGGCCGACTGCGCGACACATCTGGTTGCCAGTGGCTTCACGCGCCTGATCGTGGCGGGCGGCGAGACCTCCGGCGCCGTTGTCGGAGCTTTGGGCGTCAAGGCTCTAGAGATCGGCCCTGAAATCGATCCGGGCGTGCCGTGGACGCGCGCCGTCGGTCATGATCTCGTGCTCACCCTGAAGTCTGGGAATTTCGGCGCGCCTGATTTCTTCCTCAAAGCCTGGGAGAGACTGACGTGAGCCCCGAAACCCGCCTGCGGGAAGCGATCTGTGCAACTGGCGCGTCGCTCTTCAACCGTGGGCTGACCCATGGCTCGACAGGCAATATCTCCCTCGCGTTGCCGGATGGGGGCTGGCTGATGACGCCGACGGGCTCGTCCCTGGGTACGCTCGATCCGGCGCGCCTATCCAAGCTCGATGCCTCCGGTACGCTGGTGGGAGGCGACAAGCCGACGAAAGAATCGTTCCTGCATACGACGATGTATGCCGCGCGGCCCAGCACCGGCGCCGTCGTGCACCTCCATTCGACCCATTCGGTCGCCGTTAGTTGCCTGCACGGCATCGATCACGACAACTGCCTTCCCCCGATCACGGCCTATTATGTCATGCGTATCGGGACGCTCCCGTTGGTGCCCTACTTTCCGCCTGGCGATGAGGCCTTGGCCGAGGCGGTGGGTCGGCTCGCCGGCAAGCACCATGCGGTTCTTCTTGCCAATCATGGCCCGGTCGTCGCGGGATCGACCTTGAGCGCCGCCCAAGATGCTATCGAAGAATTGGAGGAGACGGCCAGACTCTTCCTGATGCTGCGCCACGAGAAGGTGCGCGCGTTGACGCCTGAGCAAGTCGCGCAGCTGCGCGCCAAATTCGGTTGAATGATTTCTCGCCATTGTGGAGCGCAGGGGCCTTGAGCGCACAGACACGCACAGACTACGACGTGGCGGTCGTCGGCGGCGGACTGCTCGGCTCAGCGATCGCCTGGGGCCTGGCGCGTCTCGGCGAGAAGGTCGCCGTCCTCGACGAGGGCGATGGTGCGACGCGGGCCTCGCGCGGCAATTTTGCACTTGTTTGGGTCCAGTCGAAGGGACTGGGCATGCCTGAATACGCCGGATGGACCGTGCGGTCTTCGAACGCTTATGCCGGGTTTGTCGATGAACTCGAGCGGGAAACCGGAATCCCTGTCTCGCACGAGCGACCGGGCGGCTTTCATCTGGCGCTGTCGGATGCCGAACTCGAAGCGCGCGCAGTGCAACTGAAACGTCTGCACAACCAGCCTGGCACCATCCAGTACGAGACTCACATTTTGAGCGCGACCGAAGTAAAGCGCATGCTGCCCGATGTCGGGCCGGAGGTGGTGGGCGGCAGCTACTGCCCGCTCGACGGCCACGTCAACTCCCAGCAACTTTTGCGCGCCTTGCACACAGGTCTGGGGCAACACGACGCCGACTACCTGCCGGGATACCGGGTCGAGACGATCGAGCAGAACGCCGGCCTCTTCACTCTGCGCACGCCACAGGGAAACATTCATGCAGCGAAGGTCGTGCTAGCGGCCGGTAATGCGAACCAGCACCTCGCGCCCCTCGTCGGTTTGTCAGCCCCGATGCGACCCGAACGCGGCCAGATCATTGTGACCGAGCGCGTGCAGCCCTTTCTGAAGTATCCCGTCGTCACCATCCGCCAGACCAACGAAGGCACGGTGATGATCGGGGACAGCAAGGAAGACAGCACCGATGACCGTGGCATGACGCTCAGCATCAACGCCATGATGGCAGATCGCGCCGTGCGGATGTTTCCACGGCTGGCCAGCCTCAACGTCGTGCGCACCTGGTCCGCGATCCGCGTTATGACCGAAGACGGGTTCCCCATATACGAGCAATCGCAAACGCATCCCGGCGCATTCGTCGCCTGCTGCCATTCGGGGGTTACGCTTGCAGCCGTCCACGCCATGACGCTGCCCCCGATGATCGCTGCCGGCGCGCTCGATGCGTCTCTCGTGGGGGCTTTCACGGTGCGGAGGTTCGATGTTTCGACGCCTGCCTGATGCGCTACCGCGCTCCGTCGCCGTGACCGTCGACGGCCGATCTGTATCGGCGCACGCCGGAGACAGCGTCGCGGCCCTGCTGCTCGCCGAAGGCATCGTGCCGACCCGTGTGTCGCCAGCGAGCGGGGCTCCACGGGCGCCCTACTGCATGATGGGCGTCTGCTTCGAATGCCTCGTGACGATTGACGGTGTCGGCAACCGCCAGAGCTGCCTGCTACCCATTGCGGAAGGCATGGCCATCGAAACTCAGAAAACGCGGCGGGAGGCGGGTCGGTGAGCGCATTCGACCAGATGGCCCTGACCTGGGACGTCGTCGTCATCGGCGCGGGTCCGGCGGGTATGGCGGCCGCGACCCAAACGGCGAATGCTGGTCTGTCGACGCTCGTTCTCGATGAGAACGCGGGCGTCGGCGGCCAGATTTGGCGCGCAATCACCACGACGCCGGTGCAAAGCCGTCCGGTGCTTGGCGCTGACTATTGGAAGGGGCGCGAAGTCGCCTTGGCATGTGTCGCGAGCGGTGCTGTTCATATGGCCGGAGCAACCGTGTGGAGCCTATCGAGCGCGCGCGAGATTGCCGTGTCGTGCGGCGGCCGCTCGCGCTTGCTGACAGCGCGACGCGTCATCCTCGCGACAGGGGCCATGGAGCGGCCGTTTCCCATTCCTGGCTGGACACTACCCGGCGTCATGACCATTGGCGGCGCGCAGACGGTGCTCAAAACCTCCGGCCTGGTGCCGACCGGCCGCGTGGTGCTCGCCGGTTCAGGGCCGCTGCTGTGGCTCTATGCCGATCAACTCCTGCGTGCAGGTGGAGCGATCCAAGCAATTCTCGATACGACGGATCGGACCGCGCGCACGGCAGCGCTACGGCACGGCTGGGCGTTCGCCCGCTCGCCCTATCTCGCGAAGGGTCTAGCGTTGATGGCCCGCGTCCGCCGCAAGGTGCGCGTCATCGACGGCGTGACCGCCCTCGCTGTCGAGGGTCCCGGAAAAGTCGATCAGGTCATCTATCGGCGGGGCTCGGCGCACGGCGAACGTATGCTGGTCGATACGCTTTTGCTCCACCAGGGCGTCGTGCCCAACGCCAATCTGGCCATGGCTGCAGGCATCGCCCATCGGTGGGACGAACAGCAGCTCTGCTTTGTGCCGTGCCTGAGTGACGCCGATGGATCGACCAGCCGCGACGGCATCGCCATTGCGGGCGACAGCGCCGGGATTGCGGGGGCCGAAGCCGCCGTCGAGCGGGGTCGCCTCGCGGGCCAAGCAGCCGCTCGCGCCCTCGGCGTCGATCCGAGCCGATTACCCGACATCTCGAGGGCGCGACGCCACCTGTACCGCTACGAACGGGCGCGCGCCTTTCTCGACGCGTTCTACCGTCCCGCGAGCGCGTTTCGCATACCGCAGGGCGACACGATCGTGTGCCGCTGCGAAGAGGTGACGGCG
>JANOKV010000681.1:0-34976 GCA_031419415.1 Hyphomicrobiales bacterium
AGACACGAGCTGGTTGTGGTCGTTAGGGGACGAGGGACGGCGCATAATGTCGAAGCGATTCATCGGCGCTCGCCAGACTACGCTTGCGCGCGAAATCGAAGTCTCGGGGACGGGTGTGCATAGTGGCGCCCCGTCTTCGATGATCCTGCACCCGGCTTCGGCCGACACGGGATTGAAATTTTTGGTCTCCAAGCGCGGGAAAATCGTGTCGGAGATCGCAGCCGACGTGCGGGCCGTCAAGAATTTGACGCTGTGCACGGTCCTGGGCGATGAGCGGGGCACGACCGTTGGAACGGTCGAGCACCTGCTCTCCGCTCTCCGCGGTCTCAGCGTCGACAACTGTTACATCGAGATCGACAGCCGCGAAGTGCCCATCATGGATGGGAGCGCTGCGGCCTTTGTTCGGGCGATCGACGATGCGGGCATCAAAGAGCTCGCAAGCCCGCGAAAATTCATCAAGGTTCTCAAGCCGGTGCGTGTTCAGGAGGGCTCTTCATGGGGGGAGTTACTGCCGCACTCGAGTTTTCATCTGGATGTCGAAATCGACTACGATAGCCCCCTCATTGGTCGCCAGCGCCTGAGCCTCGACCTCAATCCCGGCGCCTATCGCAACGAGATCGCACACGCCCGCACGTTCGGCTTCATGCGGGACGTCGAGATGCTGTGGAAATCCGGATTGGCGTTGGGAGCGTCCCTCGAAAACACCGTCGCGATCGGTGAGGACCGGGTGATGAACCCCGAAGGTCTGCGCTATCCGCAAGAATTCGTCCGCCACAAGGTTCTCGACGCGATTGGCGATCTGGCCCTTGCCGGTGCGCCTCTGCTGGGTGCGTATCGCTCGGTTCGTGGTGGGCACCGTTTGAATGCGCATGTGCTGCAAGCGCTGCTCGACGATGCCGACGCATGGACGATGGTGCAGGCTCCGCGCGTCGTTCGCGAATCGATGCCCATGGACATGGGTCGGGGCGCCTCGCTGGCAGGTTTTGCCGCCGACCGTGGATAACGCCCGTTACTCGTAATAACGGTGCAGCGTCTCGTTTTCCAGATCGCTATTCTGCCTGAATTATGGTGGATAATTGGGACCCCAATCGTTCGGGGCGGTCAGCCTCGGTGGATCGGAATTCGACCGACCAGAGCATCACTTGTCGCGAACCGATGTGCAGAGGGTCGACCGTAGTCGAGTGAACCTTCGCCGCGATCATACGAACCAGAACGGCCGACCGGCCAAATCAGAAGCCGGCGGTCAACAGGGACACAGCAATGACCTTAGGGGACACTCTGCTGCGGCAGACGACTTGGAAATTGTTCGCCGCTTCAATGCTGACGGTGCTCGCGTTGGCGGGGTGCGCGTCGTCGGATGCTGCCAAAAAAGCACTGAACCCCGATCCACCTGGAAAAATGTATGCGGACGCTGATGCGATGCTCAATGCGCGCAAATTCGAAGACGCCGCACAAAAATTCGAAGGTCTGGACCGAGATCATCCCTACGCGCCCGAAGCCAAGCGCGCGATGGTGATGGCTGGGTTTGCCTACTACAAGGCCGGCAAACATCCAGAGGCGATCGCTGCGGCCCGGCGCTATACCACGCTGCATCCTGGAACCAAGGACGCGGCGCTTGCCCATCACGTGATTGCCTCGGCCTATTTCGACGATATCAAGGATCCCAACCATGACCAGACGGCGGCGCGTCGTGCGCTCGTCGAACTCAAGGTGTTGGTGACCCGGTATCCGGACAGCCCCTACGCCAAGCAGGCAGAGAATCGGATTCGCATCTGCGAGGATTCTTTGGCAGCGTCGGAAATGACGATCGGGCGCTATTACCTAAAAAATAACAATCACATAGCATCTATAAATCGCTTCAAGGTGGTGGTCGCCGATTATCAGACGACCCAGCATGTAGAGGAGGCACTCTTCCGGCTGGCCGAGGCAAATTTGGCGATCGGCATCGTGCCCGAAGCCCAATCCACCATTGCCGTTCTCGGGCACAACTACCCGCAGTCGCGCTGGTACAAGGACGGCTATGCCTTGCTGCAGCGCGGCGGCTTGAAACCTGAAAACGCCTCGGGAAGCTGGATCAGTCAGCAGTGGCGGAAATTAGCGCCAGGTACGCCTGCGGCAAAGCCGGCAGCAGAGCCAACGGCCGCGCCGTCAGAAGATGCCACCAAACCGATGCGCGCGCCGTCCCCAGCTCAGGATATCCCCACGGCGAGCACGACGCCCCGTAAGCCGATGGGTCTGACCAGCACCAACTGAAGACGTCGGCCGCGCGCGGCGCCAGCAGAAGCTCGCTCGCTTCGGCGGCAGGCTCAGGCCTCGGCGCGAAACGGTCGCGACAACAGCGCGTCGATGGCCTGATCGACGGCGATCCGGCCTTCGACAATCGCATGGACTGCCGTGGCAATGGGCATTTCTACGCCTCTGTCCGTCGCAACCTTCACCACCGCTCCAGCTGTGTAGACGCCTTCCGCGACAGAGCGGCGGCTGCCGAGCACCGCGTCCAGCGCCTGGCCCTGAGCGAGCGCGCGCCCCAGGCTCATGTTGCGCGACTGTGGGCTGCCGCATGTCAGCAATAGATCGCCCAGGCCCGACAGCCCGACCAGCGTTTCGGGTCGTGCGCCGAGTGCTGCGCCGAAGCGGCGCATTTCGGCGAATCCGCGCGTCACGAGCGCGGCGTGTGCACTGGCTCCCAGCGCTTTGCCGTCGACGATACCGGCCGCGATGGCCAACACGTTCTTCAACGCCCCACCCAGCTGCGCGCCGACCACGTCGGATGACCAGTAAAGACGGAAATTGCGATAGCCGAGGGCGTCCACCAGCCGGCGGCCCAACACTTCGTCGGCGCAGGCGAGGGTCAGTGCGGCCGGTAATCCGCGCGCCACTTCACCGGCAAAGCTCGGGCCGGAGAGGACGGCAAGTGGCGTCTGAGGTAGCGCCTCGGCGAGCACCGCGCCCATGAACTTTCCCGATGACTGCTCGAGCCCCTTGGCGCAGATCACGACGGGTGTCGAGGCCTTCAAGTGGGGCCCGAGCGCCGTCGCGACGCGTCCGACATGCTGGGCTGGCGCCACCATCAGGACGACATCGGCCGAGCCGATGCGCGCCAAGTCGTCGGTGGCGACCAGGCCGCCATCCAAGGTCACCCCCGGCAGAAAAGGGGTATTGCAGTGCCGTGTGTTGATTTCGGCTACGACATCGGATTCGCGCGCCCACAGCACCACGTCGCGACCAGCAAGACGTGCCGTTTGCGCCAAGGCCGTGCCCCAGGCGCCTGCTCCGATGACACCGATCGACTGGAGATTCGTCATAGGATCATCGGCTCCGAAAGCTGCTCAGCGAGAATAGGCGGATCGATAAGGCGACCATAGGGAGAAGCGACTTCCCGCCGAAGGTTATCACGCATGCCGCGGGCGGGCTTTGGCGGGCTTGGGCCAGTGCTGCGCCACCTTGGGTAGGACTTCACCCAGCAACCGCTCCGTTTGGGCGATGATCTGCGCATCGCCCCGTCCGACGGGGCGCAACACGAATTTTTCGACGCCGGCCGCCACGTAGTCGGCAACGCGCTCGACGATCGTATCGGCATCACCGACGGCGAAGTAGCCTGTCGCCTGTCGCCCCGTGCGTTTGCGATAGGCTTCGAGGCTGCGCACGACCGCTGGATCGTCCTCTTTGCCGAAGAAAAACGGGAAGCCCGCGCCGAAATGATCCTCGTCGATGGTTCGACCGTGCTCGGCGGCGGCTTTTTTGATGGCGGCAACGATCGGCGCCGCTTCTGTCGGCGTCTCTGGCCCACCCTGCCATCCCGTGCCATAGCGCGCCGTCCGGCGAATGGCAGCTTCCGACCCACCGCCGATCCACATGGGCAAGTCACGCTGCACGGGCTTGGGCGCGATCGACGCCCCGCGCAGCGTGTAGTGCTTGCCGTCGTAATCGACGCTCTCCTCGCGCCACAGCCTTGCAATAATCTCCAGCCCTTCGTCGGTGCGCGAGCCCCGCGTTTTTGGATCGAGACCCAACGCCTTCCATTCCGGGGCCAATGGACTGCCAATCCCGAACGCGGGCAGAAGACGGCCTTCGGACAGGACGTCGATCGTGGCGCACTGCTTGGCGATGAGCACGGGATCACGCAGCGCCAGTGAGATGACATTCATGCCGAACTTGATGTGACGTGTGCGGCCAGCGATAGCGGCCAGCGTCGTCATACACTCGAGGATTGGTGTGCCGCTCACGATCCGATCCGTTTGCCAGATCGAGTCGGAGCCGCCTGCTTCGCACAGGTCTACCCAACGCCAGAAACCCGCCGTCGTTTCGAACGGGTAATCCATGAGGCCAAGGCCGACGGCGACTGTCATGAATGGCGTCCTCTGCTGACGGGGCACCCATCGATCTTGGCAGGGGATAGCGGTGCTGCCAACCTCTGCCAGTGACGCTTCGATCATCGAGCGCGGCCAGGAGAGCCCTTTGTCCTCGATGCATGCTCGAAAAAGCGATGGAAGCGTCAGTACCCTTTGGTTCGGTCGACGACATTTCTGAGGGGTTTGCCCGCTTCGTAGTCGAGGATTTGGGCGACGACGTAATCTGAAATGGCTCCTGGGCTCGAGTCGGCCGCATTGTGGGGCGTCATCGTGACGAGTGGATGGGACCAGAGGGGGCTGCTGGGCGGCAATGGCTCGGTCTGGAAAACATCCAGCGTCGCTCCACCGAGTGTGCCGTCATCGAGCGCGGCGAGGATATCTGCTTCGACCTGCAAGCCGCCACGGCCGGCATTGATGAGCACAGGCTTTCCCAAGACGCCGTCGCGGGCGAGACCGGCAAACAACGTGCGGTCGAGAATGCCGCGTGTCTGCGGCGTGAGCGGCGCCAGCACCACCAAAATGTCAGTGCGGGCCAGAAACGGAGCAAGGCCATCGGCGCCGTGGAAGCAGTCGATGCCCGGCAACGATTTTGGCGAACGACTCCAACCAGCGACCTGGAACCCAATGCGCGACAGTACGTCCGCGCTGTCGCGCCCCAATTCGCCGAGCCCGAGCAAACCGACACGCACAGCGCCGGCGGCCCATTGGTCAGGCGCGTCCCAGACACGCGCGGCCTGCTGGCCGACGAACCGATGGTGTTGTCGGTGATAGAGCAAGCAATGCAGGGTCACGTATTCCGTCATGCGCTTGGTCAGATCGGTATCGATCACGCGGACGACCGGCACGCGAGGCAAAGTTGCGTCCTCGAGCAGTGCGTCGACGCCAGCGCCCAGATTGAAGATGATCTCCAGCTTGGGATAGCCAGCAAGCATACCGGTTGCCGGCTTCCAGACGGCGGCGTAACGCACCTCGTCGGGTCGCGCGGCAGCCTCGTCGGGATAGATCACGTCGCGCCCTGGGAGACGTTGGCGGAAGCGCACTTTCCACGGCTCCGCCGTCCAGTTGTCGCCCGCGCCCGCGATTGCCAGAAGTATGGTCATGTCTCGTTATTCCCCGGTAGTGCCCACCGCGTCGTCACGTCGCCGTCGCGGTGGGGTGTTTGACTTCGAGGTTGAAGGCGGCGGCGAGCAACGCCTTCGTGTAATCCTCGCGCGGGTGTTCGAAAATATCGATGGCCCGCCCTTCCTCGACGACTTTCCCATTGCGCATGACGATGACGTAATTGCACAGCGCGCGCACGACCCGCAGATCGTGACTGATGAAGAGATAAGCAAGATCGCGCGTCTTCTGGAGGTCGCGCAACAGATCGACGATTTGCGCCTGCACGCTCATATCGAGGGCGCTGGTCGGTTCGTCCAGCATGACGAATTTCGGTTCGAGCACCATGGCGCGGGCGATGGCGATGCGTTGCCGCTGCCCACCCGAAAATTCGTGCGGATAGCGATCTTGAGCCTCCGGGTCGAGCCCGACTTCGGACAAGGCGCGCCCGACGCGCGCACGGCGGTCCTCGAAGTCCATGTCCGGATCCTGGATCACGAGGCCTTCCTCGATGATCTGGCCGACGGACAGACGTGGCGATAACGAACCGTACGGATCTTGGAAAACAACCTGCATTTCTCGCCGAAGGGGGCGCATCTCTTTCGACATCAGCCCATCGATGCGTTTTCCGACATACGCAATCGTGCCCGTGGAAGAGACGAGGCGTAGAATGGCATGACCCAGCGTCGTCTTGCCGGAGCCCGACTCTCCAACGACGCCCAGTGTTTCACCAGCGCGCAACGTCAGCGATAACCCGTCGACGGCTTTGATGTGGGCGACCGTCCGGCGCATCAGCCCGCGCTTGATCGGGAACCAGACTTTCAGGTCGCCTGTCTCGACGACAATGGGACCGGTCGGATTGCCGAGTGGGGGCTTACCTTTCGGTTCGGCGCCGAGAAGATGACGGGTGTAGCTATGTCGAGGGGCGGTGAACACACGCTCCACCGGTCCTTCCTCGACAATCTTGCCGCTGTTCATGACGTAGACGCGCTCGGCCATTTTACGCACGATCCCCAAGTCATGGGTGATGAGCAACATGGCCATGCCGAGTTCGCTCTGGAGGGATTTCAAGAGCTCCAGAATCTGCGCCTGGATGGTCACGTCGAGCGCTGTCGTCGGCTCGTCCGCGATGAGCAGATCGGGATCGTTGGCCAACGCCATGGCGATCATGACACGCTGGCGCTGCCCCCCTGAGAGTTGGTGGGGATAGGAGTCCAGTCGTTGTTCGGCGTCGCGGATGCCGACCTTGCTCAATAATTCAAGCACCCGCCGGCGCGTGTCGCCCTCGATCCTGCCGTGCTCTTTCAGGATTTCGCCGACTTGCTTTTCGATGGTGTGGAGCGGGTTGAGCGACGTCATCGGCTCCTGGAAGATGATCGAAATGCGCGCCCCACGCACGTCGCGCATCCGGTTGAGCGGCACATGCAGAAGATCGCGGCCCTCGAAGAAAATCTGACCGGTCGGGTGTGATGCGGCCGGATAGGGCAGAAGCCGCATGATCGAGAGCGCCGAGACGGACTTGCCCGATCCCGATTCACCGACCAGCGCCACCGTCTCGCCTCTGCCGATTGTGAACGAGACGCCATCCACAGCCCGGATCGGTGGTCCGTCACCGGACGAGCGAAATTCGACGCTGAGGTCGCGCACGCTGACGAGGGTATCGCTGAGTGAAGGCATGCTACGATCCCTAGCTGAACGTCTTGCGTGGATCGAGCGCGTCGCGCACGGCCTCGCCGATGAAGATCAACAGCGACAGCAGGAGGGCCGTCGAAAAGAAGGCGGTCAAGCCGAGCCAGGGGGCTTGCAGGTTCGCCTTGCCCTGCAGCAACAGCTCACCCAACGATGGCGATCCCGGCGGCAGTCCCAGACCCAGAAAATCGAGCGCAGTGAGCGCGCCGATCGAAGACGACAGCTCGAACGGCAAGAATGTCAGAGTGGCCACCATGGCGTTAGGCAGCAGATGCTTGAACATGATCTTGGAATTGGACAACCCGAGCGCGCGTGCCGCCTTGATGTACTCGAAATTCCTGCCCCGCAGGAATTCTGCGCGGATGACACCGACAAGATGCGTCCAGTTGAAAATCAACAAGATGCCGAGCAACGTCCAGAAGCTGGGAACCAGAACCGCCGAGATGATCAGCAGGACGTAAAGAGAGGGGATCGACGACCAAATCTCCAGAACGCGCTGGAAGGCGAGGTCGACGAGGCCACCGAAGTAGCCTTGTACGGCTCCGGCGACAATGCCGATTGCCGCCGATATCAAAGTGAGAAGCAGGCCGAATAAAATCGACAGACGCAGTCCGTAGATGACACGGGCGACGACATCGCGGCCCTGGTCGTCGGTGCCAAGCCAGTTGCGATTGCCGATGGCGTTGAACCGCTCGAGCTGGTCGGGGGTCGCTTCACAGAACTGACCCGATGTCGCCCAGGTGGGTGGGGCTGGAAATCCCAGACACCGCCCTTCGGCCGTTCGCACGCGCGGGTAGTCCTTATTGATGGACGAATAGGAATGCCGGATCGGCGGCCACAGCATCCACCCGTGAGCGTTGATCTCATCGAAGTTGACCGGGTCCTTGTAGTCGGTGACCGCGAGAAAGCCACCGAAGCGCGATTCTGGATAATCGACGATAATGGGCGTGAGAAACTCGCCCTTGTAGCTCACGAGGATGGGGCGATCGTTGGCAATCCCCTCGGCAAACATGCTGAAAAAGCAGACGCCCAGGAAGATCCACAAGCTCCAATAGCCCCGCCGATTGGCTTTGAAGTTCTGCCAGCGTCGCTGATTGATCGGAGAGCGCAGACCACCGATGCGACGTTTCATGCCGCGGTGCATCCGGTCGAGTCTGGCCGTGACGACGGCGGGCTTGGGGGTGCGAACGTCCACGGCTCAAACCTCCCGCGTTTCGAAATCGATGCGGGGATCGACCAACGTGTAGATGAAGTCCGACACGATGTGCAGAACCGCGCCCATCAGAGCGTAAATGTAGACCGTGGCGAACACGACAGGGTAGTCGCGGTTGATGAGCGATTCAAAGCCCAGCAACCCCAATCCGTCGAGCGAGAAAATCTGTTCGATCAGCAGGCTGCCCGTAAAGAACGCGCGCACGAACGCACCGGGGATGCCGGCGATGACGATCAACATCGCATTGCGAAAGATGTGACCGTAGAGGACGCGGGATTCACTCAGGCCCTTCGCCCGAGCGGTGATGACGTACTGTTTGCGGATCTCGTCGAGAAACGAGTTCTTGGTCAGCAGCGTCATCGTCGTGAACGTCCCGATGGCGAGCGCGGTCAACGGGAGAGCGAGATGCCAGAAATAGTCGATCACCTTGCCGAGCGCGGAGAGTTGGTTCCAATTGTCGGACGTCAATCCGCGCAAGGGAAACCACTGGAAGAACGACGCACCGGCAAACAACTGAATGAGGAGCACGGCGAACAAGAAGCCGGGGATCGCATATCCGATGACCAAGACCCCGGACGTCCACACGTCGAAGCGACTACCATCCTGCACGGCTTTGCGAATGCCGAGCGGAATCGCGATCAGATAGGTGACCAGCAGCATCCAAAGCCCGAGAGAAATCGAAACCGGTAACTTTTCTTTGATCAACTCGATGACGCTGATGTCGCGAAAATAACTGTGGCCGAAATCGAAGCGGGCAAAGTCCCACAGCAACTTGACGTACCGCTCGGGCCAGGGCTTGTCGAAACCGAACTGTTTCTCGAGCTGCTGGATGAAGCGCGGATCGAGGCCTTGGGAGCCGCGATATTTGGAGCCGACGCCATCGGCGCCTTGCCCCGGCTGCATGCCGCTGCGGCCCCCGTCTGCCAGTCCGTCACCCGCACCCCCACCCGTCCTGGCGGTGGACGACACATCAGTGCCGGTCAACTTGGCAATCATGCGCTCCACCGGACCACCGGGCGCGAGTTGAGCCAACAGGAACGTGAGTGTCAGCACTCCGATCATCGTCGGAATGATCAACAGGAGGCGCTTCAATAGGTAGCCGGCCATGGCGGATGTTCACCCCGGGTCTGACAACAGGCGTCGCAGCATCTGCATGCCGCAGACGGTTGCTATCGTGTACTCGATTTTGCGGCTTTTTCGGAATCGAACCACCAGGTGTCGAGAATGCCGCGGTCGTACTTCGGTTTCATCAGGGGGCGGCCGAACTTGTCCCAGAAGACCACGTGATGGGAGGCTTTATACCAGTGCGGAACCCAATAGTTGTGGGCGCGCAGCACGCGATCGATGGCCCGTGTAGCCGTCACGAGTTCGGCCCGTGATTTGGCTCCCACGACCGCGTCGATCAGGGCGTCGACCACCGCATTCTTGATGCCGGAGAGGTTGCGGCTTCCTTCCATATCGGCCGCTTCGCTCGACCAGACATTCTTCAGCTCGATGCCCGGCGTCAGGCTCATGGTAAAGCGACTGGTGATCATATCGAAATCGTAGGACTTCACCCGCCGCTCGTATTGCGCCGAGTCGATGCGACGGATGCTGGCATTGACGCCGATCGCTTGCAGGTTTTTCAGGTAAGGCGCAATGACGCGTTCAAATGACGGCTCGACGATGAGGAACTCGATATCGAGCGTCTCGCCTTTGGCATTCTTGACGAGGGGTTGGGCTCCTTTCGTCGCGTCCACCTTCCAACCGGCTTCGCCGAGAAGCTTCTGGGCTTCGCGTAACATTCGGCGATCGCCGCCCGAACCATCGCTGACGGGCGGGCGATACGGTGACGCAAAGACGCTCGGCGGTAATTTATCCTTATGGGGTTCGAGCAGTTTCAACTCGTCAGGTGACGGCGGACCTTCGGCCTTCATGTCGGAGTTTTCGAAGTAGCTTTCGGTGCGGGTGTAGAGATCGTAGAAGAGGTTCTTGTTCGTCCACTGATAGTCGAAGGCCAAATCGAGCGCTTGGCGAACTCGGATATCTTGGAACTTGGCGCGCCGCAGATTGGGAAACCAACCTTGTCCGCCCGATGGCGTGCTGTCGGCCATCACGAGCCGCACGAGGCGGCCATCGCGCACCGGAGCGACGTCGTAGCCGGTCGCCCAATCCCGCGCAGTGAATTCTTCGCGCAAGTCGAACGCCCCAGCCTTCAGGGCTTCGAGGGACACCGAACGATCGCGAAAATATTCATACCGGATCTCATCGAAATTGTAGCGGCCACGGTTGACGTTGAGGTTGCGGGCCCAATAATCTAGCCGCCGCTTGTACGTGATGAATGTTCCTTGGTTGTGTTCCGCAATCGTATAGGGACCAGAGCCGACCGGCGTTTTGAGGAACGTCTCGTCGAAGGGCTGCGTGTCGTAGAACGCCTTGGGTAGAACCGGTAGGCCGGCAACGAGCATCGGAAGATCGCGCACCAGGTTACCTTGGAACGTATAGCGCAGGGTGTGGGGATCGAGAGCGATGGCTTCGACGACGTCGCGCAGCATGATACGATAACTCGGGTGACCCTTTTCCTTCAGCGTCTGCATCGTGAAAACGGCATCGGCGGCGGTGACCGGGGAGCCGTCCGAAAAGCGGGCCGCTGGCCGAAGTTTGAACGTGATGCTCAGTCCGTCCGCAGCGACATCGGCCGTTTCAGCGATCAGACCATAGAGCGAACTCGGCTCGTCGGCGGCCGACGTCATGAGAGAATCATAGAGGAGGCCCAACCCTTGCGCGGCGTCCCCCTTCAAGATGTAGGCATTGAAACTGTCGAACGTCAGTGTCGCTCCCGGCCCCATCATCGACAGTCGGCCGCCTTTGGGCGCGCTTGGGTTGACGTATTCGAAATTCTGGAATCCTTCGAGATACTTCAATTCTCCGAAGGTGGAAATGCCGTGCTTGGGCGCGGCCATTGCCGGGCTCCCGAAGGCGAGCACGCAGGCGAATGCGGTCTGCAGGAGGCGATGTCTGATGCCGTGGGTCATGGCTTTACCTTTTTCGATGCGAGGTTGTCGTCAGCGGGCTCGCGCCGCTTCTAGTTTTTTCGCCGCATCCTGATCCCACCACCAAACTTGCAAGAAACTGGCGACGGGGCTCGCTTGCTGGGGCAATTTTTCGGGTCGCCCGAACTTGTCCCAGAAGGCCACGCGATCGGATGGAGAGTAGAATTGGGGCACGATGTAGTGATTGGCCAAAAGCACGCGATCGAGCGCACGTGTGGCGGCAACCAGGTCCGCTCGGTCCTTGGCGAAGATCACGCGCTCGATCAGTGTATCGATCGCGGCGTTCTTGATGCCGATGACGTTTTGCGATCCCTCTCGATCGGCGGCGACCGAACCCCAAAAGTCCCGCTGTTCGTTGCCCGGTGACATGGATTGCCCGAACCGGGAGACGATGATGTCGAAATCGAAGGTGTCGACGCGCCGAACGTATTGGGCGCTGTCGACGGTGCGAATATCGACTTTGACGCCGAGCCGTTCGAGTTCTGTCTTGTAAGGAAGGGCGAGGCGTTCGAAATCGGGTTGCACGAGGAGGAATTCAGCCGTCAGCCGATCGCCGGCGGCATTGGTCAACACACCATTTCGCGGCGTCCAACCGGCTTCGCTGAGCAGCTTGGCGGCCCGGCCCATGTGGCGTCGGTAATCCTCCGGTGATGCGAAGACGGGGTTGCGGAACTCCGTGGTGAACACTTCAGGTGGAACCCGGTCGCGGACCTCTTCCAGAATATCCAGTTCCCGCCCCGTCGGAAGGCCTGTGGATTTGAGTTCGGAGTTTTCGAAATAGCTGCCCACGCGGCTATACTGCTCGAAGAACATCGCCTTATTTGCCCACTCGAAATTGAATGCGAGATTGAAGGCTTGGCGCACGCGCGGGTCTTGAAACTGGCGCCGCCGCAGGTTGAAGGCGAAACCCTGCATGCCCGAGATCTGGCGTGTTTCGAACGTTTCGCGGCGGATCGAGCCGCGCTTCACCGCATCGATATCATAGCCCGTCGCCCAGCCTTTGGCGCTGTTTTCCGGCCAGAAATCGGTCTCGCCAACCTTGAAGCCTTCGAAGGCCGGCGCTCGGTCGCGATAATAGAGGAATGTGATTTCATCGAAATTCCATTGGCCGCGGTTGACCGGTAACGCGTGGGCCCACCAGTCGGCCACGCGCTCGTAGGTGACGGCACGGCCCGCATCGACGGACTTCACGCGGTAAGGCCCCGAACCGAGTGGCACTTCCAGCGTTGCCCGTGTCACATCACGCTGTTCGCCTTTGTCGTCTTTTGCCTGCCACCAGTGACGCGGCAAAACCGGCATGCTGCCGACAATCTGGGGAAGCTCGCGGTTTCCGGGCTGATCGAATGTGAACGTCACGTCGTGCTCGGCCGTCTGCTCGGCCTTGATGACATTCTTGTAGTAGAGCGCGTAATGCGGGCTCGCCTTCTTGATCGCGTCGAGGGTGAAGATGACGTCCTCGGGTGTGACTGGCTTGCTGTCGTGAAATCGGGCCTCGGGGCGCAACCCGAATGTCACGGACGAAAAATCGGGCGGGTGGGAGGCCCAGGCCGCGACGAGACCGTACTCTGTCGAGGGCTCGTCGAGGCTCGTCGTCATGAGCGGTGCATTGATGAGGTTGAGACCTTGAGCGGGGCTACCCTTGCCGGCATATCGGTTCAGCGTGTCGAACGTCCCGATTCCGCGCAGCCGCACTTTGCCACCTTTGGGCGCGGTGGGATTGACCCAGTCGAACTGCGTGAAGCTGGGTGGTTTTGCTGGATCGCCGATCAGTGACAGGGCATGGCGCCGAACCGGTTCATTGGCCGTCGCCGCCGGGGTCGTCAGGGTCACCGCCGTCAGCACGGCCACGAGGACGAACCCGGTCGATCGAGCGGTCTTCTGCGTCTCAACGCTTGGCATGGGTGGCCCCGAGTTTGGCTGCGGCGGCCTGATCCCACCACCACGTCGTTAGAACGGAAGGATCCTGCGAGGGATGGCGATCCGGACGCCCGAACTTATCCCAGTAAGCGATCCACGAAGTTGGATTATACCATTGCAGAACCATGTAATGGTTCCACAGCAGCACCCGGTCGAGCGCACGGGTGGCCGCGATCAAATCTTCGGGCGAGCGGGCGAAAACGACCTCCTCGATCAACGCATCGACGGCCGGGTTGGCGATGCCAATGCGGTTCGAGGTGGCGGGCTTGGACGCCGCCTCCGACCCCCACCGTTCGCGCTGTTCCGTGCCGGGTGCGTGGCTCTGCGGAAAGAAATCCGAAATCATGTCGAAATCGTAGACCTTGAGTCGGTTTTCATATTGCGTCGCATCGTTGATGCGGATCGTCAGTTCGATCCCGATGCGCGCGAGATTGTGCTTGAAAGGCAGAACGATGCGATCGAATTGTGTATCGTAGTTCAAGAACTCGATGCTCAGGGCCTCGCCCGTTCGTTCGTGGCGACGGATGCCGTTGACGACTTTCCAGCCAGCGGCATCGAGCAACCGTCCCGCCTCCCTCAGATTGCGGCGCAAGTCGTTGGCGGTGACAGCCTGCGGCGACGTGAAGGGCGTGGTGAAAACGTCCGCTGGCACCTTGTCGCGGAGAGGCTCGAGCAGTTCCAGTTCGCGCCCCGTCGGAAGCCCACGGGCGGCCAGTTGAGAATTGTCGAAGTAGCTGTCGAGGCGTTTGTAGAGGCCGTAAAACAAACTCTTATTCGCGCTTTCGAAATCGTACGCGAGCGCGATGGCATGGCGCACGCGGGGATCTGCGAATTTCGGCCGGCGTAGATTGAATGCGAAGCCCTGCAAGCTTGCGACAGTCTGCGTTCGGAGTTCGAGGCGCTTTACGAGGCCTTCTCGAACCGCTGGAAAGACATAGCCCGTCGCCCACTTTTTGGAACTACCTTCCTCCTTGAGATCGATATCGCCTGTTTTGAGGGCTTCGAATTCGGGAACGTCGTCTCGGTACATCGTGACGTGGAGTTCGCCGAAATTATATTGCCCGACGTTGACGGGGAGGTCCTTGCCCCACCAGTCGGTGATGCGCTCGTAAGAAATGCTGCGGCCGCGATCGACGGTCTTGATACGATAGGGGCCCGCCCCCATCGGGGGTTCGAGAGTGCTCTTTGCGAGATCGCGGGCTACCCCGCCGAGGTCCTTCCCCTGCCACCAATGGCGGGGAATGATCGTCAGCAGGCCGACGATGTAAGGCAGATCGCGGCTGCCGGTGCGCGCGAAACGAAAGGTCACCTCGCGTTGGCCCGTTATTTCGACAGCTGTAACATCGCGATAGTAGATGGCAACGGCGGGGCTCGCGCGCTTTTGCTCATCGAGTGAGTAGACGATATCCTCTGGCGTAATGGGGGAACCGTCGGCAAAGCGCGCCTCGGCACGGAGACCGAAGGTCGCGAAGGAAAAATCGTCCGGATAGGCCACCCACTCCGCAATCAAACCATAGGCCGTTGCCGGCTCGTCGGGGCTGGGCGTCATCAATGTCGCATCGATCAGCGACACCGCGGGTGCAACGACCCCTTGGATCGAGTGTTGATTGAGGCTGTCGAACGCGCCCGTTCCCGAAAGGCGGATGACACCGCCCTTCGGCGCCATCGGAGTGACCCAGGAAAAATGTTTGAAGTCGGCCGGTGTTGCGGGGGCGCCGATCTTGGCCATGGCGTGCCGTCGCTGGAGCGCCGACGCTTCGGCATGCGCCGGCGACGCCAGTGCAAGCACCAGAAACGCCATCACTGCAAGCGTCGTCGAACTACGACTCATCATGTCTCGTGGCCGAAGCAGGCGACGGGCTCATCGGGGTCGCCAGAGCCGTTGCACAATGGGAAGGAGGTCCTGGGAAGCCAAGTTAAATCTCGGAAACCCAAGCAGAGCCAAACGCTGGCCATTCAACGGTCAGCCACCTTTCGGCCAGCCCGCAGCGCATCGTCGAACGCGACCCCAAATTCGATCGAGCCGGGTTTTTTGAGATGGATTTCGATGCGCTCGTCAATGGCAGCCAGCAGCTCGGCCGCCGTCTTGTCGCGCACGATCGTGTTGCGCCAATACCCTTTGTGGCTGAAAAAGTTGGTGGTTGGCATCGTGCGCGCCACCGGCTCCATCATCTCGAGACCCGTGCGCGGGCCGGCGAGGTTCATCAGCTCGATTTCGGCCCCCGTCAATTTTGGGCGCCCCGCCCGTTCGGCTTCTTCGCGCAACCCCTGCAACTTCACGACCTGCAAGAGGGGGCCAATATCGGCGTCGAGATTGAGGGCATGGATGGCGAGGCCCTTCGGTGTCGCGCCGAAGGCAACGTGCGCGCGCCATTCGTTGGGGACGCTGCGTGCGGCTTTCTGCATGCGACGCAGGACGAGGACTTTGTTGCGCAGCAGAGTCGCGCGGCGCGGCGACGTGCTCGGGGCAGACGCGTGCGCAGCCAACCTGGCCCCGAAGGTGTCGCCATATTTGACGATCTCGTTGACGGAGTTGGCGCTGAGGAGCTGGGCATAGCCCAGTGCCGACGAGATGGGCTTGCCCTTGCGGGTATCTGGGTCGATGCCCGCTTGCATGTCATAGGTGCCGCGACCGCCGGTCTCCAAGGCGTAGACTCGCACGACTTGGTCTTTGCTCAATCCAACGGCCAGAGCCTCCTCGGCGTAGCGCCGCTTGAACTCTTTTTCCGTGGTTGGGCTCGGTACGAATCCGAATTCCTGACGCGCGGCCGCGAGGAAGTCGGAGACACCGGGCAGCGGCTCATCGGGCTCGGGCGGTTTGACTTCTGCGACGATTTTGGCGATTTCGGCAGCGAGTTGGGGGCCGGTGTATTTCGGGGGCTGTTCAGCGATGTAGTCGCTGTGGGTAAACGGTTGGCCCTGGCCTCTCTTGCGACGGCGACCCTCGCGCTTTTCATCCACGCCCGCCCAATAGTTTTGGGCGTCGCGTTCGTAAGCCGATCGGGCGCGCGAATAGGCTGCGTAAGTCCGCTGCTGTTCGGGGCTCAAGCGCGCGGCGAGCGCATCGCTGATCTGTTGGGCCGCGCTGAGGTCAGGAAAAAAGACGGCCACCAACAAAACGGCAGCCGCGATCCAACCGGATCTAGGCGATCTGCTGACTGGTCTTGCCCGCTGCTGGGCCATGCTGGGTCTACTTTCCGATGCCGTCCCTGACGCAGAGGATCGGAGAAACATGGAGCAGACAAGGCAAACGAAGGGTTAACGCGTCGTCGCACCTGGACAATTGCTGGGGCGAAATACCCGTCGCGAACCGAGCCGAGGGAACCGAAGGCACTTCAGACCCTGGTCCAATTCGGCTCGGTTGCACCGTTGTGGCGAAGATCAGGCCATGGCCTTCTTCAGGTTCTCGTCGATTTTGTCGAGAAATCCCGTGGTCGAGAGCCACGTCTGCTTGTCGCCGACGAGTAAGGCCAAGTCCTTGGTCATAAACCCAGATTCCACGGTGTCGATGCAGACTTTCTCCAGCGTGGCGGAGAACGCGGCCAGGGCTGGGTTATTGTCGAGCTTGGCGCGATGCGCCAGCCCTCGGGTCCAGGCGAAGATCGAGGCCATCGAGTTGGTCGAGGTCTCACGGCCCTTCTGGTGCTCCCGGTAGTGGCGCGTGACGGTGCCGTGGGCGGCTTCCGATTCGACCGTTTGGCCGTCCGGTGTGAAGAGCACGGAGGTCATGAGGCCGAGGGAGCCGAATCCTTGGGCCGCCGTGTCGGACTGGACGTCGCCATCGTAGTTCTTGCAAGCCCAGACATAGCCGCCCGACCATTTCAGGCAGGCCGCGACCATGTCGTCGATCAGGCGGTGCTCGTAAGTGAGCTTGCGCTTGTCGAATTCAGCTTTGAAATCCTTATCGAAAATCTCTTGGAAGAGGTCTTTGAAGCGACCGTCGTAGACCTTTAAAATGGTGTTCTTGGTCGACAGGTAGACGGGATAGTTGCGGGCCAAACCGTAGTTGAACGAGGCCCGGGCAAAATCCCGAATGGAGTCGTCGTAGTTGAACATGGCCATCGTGACGCCCGGTCCTGGCGTCTTGATGACTTCGCGCTCGATGACCTTGCCGTCGTCACCTGTGAAGGTCAGCTTGATGGTGCCTTTGCCCGGAAAGCGGAAATCCGTGGCGCGGTACTGATCCCCGAAGGCATGACGGCCGATGACGTAGGGCTGTGTCCAGCCGGGGACGAGGCGGGGCACGTTCTTGCAGATGATGGGCTCGCGGAAAATGGTGCCCCCCAGGATGTTGCGGATCGTGCCGTTCGGGCTCTTCCACATATCCTTGAGCTTGAACTCTTCGACCCGCTGCTCGTCCGGCGTGATCGTTGCGCATTTGACGGCGACGCCATGCTTTTTCGTGGCGTTGGCGGCGTCGATGGTGATTTGATCGTTGGTGGCGTCGCGCGACTCCATGCCCAAATCATAGTATTCGAGCTTGATGTCGAGGTAGGGGTGGATCAGCTTCTTCTTGATCAAGTCCCAGATGATCCTGGTCATTTCATCGCCGTCCATTTCGACGACGGTACCGGCTACTTTGATTTTCTGCATTCTGGTCCCCTGGGATCGTTCGCGCTCTGATATGGCGGCGCACAATAGAGCTAGGACCGCAGGAAGCCAAGGGTGCGGGCATGGGCGGATTTTTGCCCATTTATCAGGCGAACGGTAGGCTCGGTCATACTCAGGGGCGCGCTGCTCGGTATGGGCAAACGGCCCTTTCAATCACATCGGTCGGAATTGAGGCGGCTTATGGGCAACCCAGGTCTTTCGTCGGGGCGGTAGGTCGTGCCTCTATCGATTGGTTGACGAAGTGTTAACCGACTTGAGTCGATCATCACCGACCCAAATCACACGAGAGGGCTCGATCGACATGAACGGTCGCAACGACGGGCCAGTTGAGCGGACGGCAGCCCCACCGCCGTCCGACACGGCCGCAGCGGCTGCCGAGAGCTGGCTCGCCCATGTAACGTTTTCGCTCGGGTTAGCCGGGGCTACCGTCGAGGCCTACGCCCGCGATACACGTCAATTCATCGATTGGCTGCGGGCGCATTTGGGCCACGAGCCCACGATGGTGGACCTCCAGCGGATCGACGCCCGCACCGTCCGCGCTTTCATGGCGAGCCGGCGACGGGTCGGCGTCGAGGGGCGTTCCGTGGCGCGCGCCATGTCCGCACTGCGCCATTGGTTCCGTTGGATGGAAGATGAAACGGCACAGCGAAGCCGAGCCGTCTTTGCAGTGGCGCTGCCCAAGGTCTCGCATGGTTTGCCCCGCCCCTTGACCCGAGAGAAAGCGGCATTGCTGGTGGCGGACAGCATGGCGGCCCAGCTCGACTGGATCGAGGCGCGTGATCTGGCGGTTCTGCTGCTGCTCTATGGCTCGGGCCTGCGGATCAGCGAAGCGCTCGCCGTCTTGCGCCGCGACGCGCCGACGACCGAGCGCGACGTGCTGCGCGTCGTCGGCAAAGGAGGCAAGGAGCGCTTGGCCCCGGTCCTGCCCGTCGCACGCGAGGCCATCGAGCGCTACCTGAGGCTATGTCCATACCCACTCGAACCGGACGAAGCGCTCTTTCGGGGCGCTAAAGGGGGCCCACTCTCGCCACGTCTGATCCAACTCGCGGTTGCGCGTGCACGCGGTGCGTTGGGTCTGCCCGGCACGGCAACACCGCATGCGTTGCGCCATTCGTTTGCCACGCATCTTCTGTCGGCCGGCGCCGATCTCCGCCAAATCCAGGAGCTCTTAGGCCACGCCAGCCTGTCGAGTACCCAGGTCTATACCGAAGTCGATCGCGACCGAATGCTCGCCGTCTATGATGCAGCACACCCACGAAATGGGGACATACTGTAGGGGGCGTTCATAATTTATTTACCGTATGCCCCTCGACTGAATAGGACCAGAGCCGATAACGGCGTTGGATTCGATAGAATCTTATTAAAACTCGCAGCACATGCAGCCGCGTTAACTCGGCTTTAGAGACCGACCCCTACATATCGACGGTCAGTGGTAGAGGGTCGTTGTAGTTCCATGTTGAATAGTTCGCGCAATATGGGAAAGCCGAGCAGCCTGATGGCGGACTATTCCGCCCGGGTGAGCGAGGCCATGTTGCGTAATCGCACGCGCGACGCCGAGCAGCGCGCTCGCTTGGAAATCGAGTTCACGAACAGGATCAAGTCCGAATTCATTTCGAACATGAGCCACGAACTCAGAACGCCGCTCAATACAGTGATCGGGTTCTCGAAAATTCTGGCCGGCCACGAGCGGCGGGAGATCGATCCACGCGAGGTCAGCGAATACGCACAATTAATCCATGCCGCTGCGGATAAGCTCTTGTCAGTGATCAACGACATTCTGGACATCTCCAAGATCCAGAGTGGACGTTATACGATCGAAAAAGCCGAAATAGCGATCGACGAAATTCTGGAATCAATTGTGTCGGCGCATCGCCAAGCCGCGAAAGACGCTGACATCGTTCTGGAGTTGGCGTGTGGCGCAGACGTGCCCAATGCACTGGGCGATCCTGGTAAGCTCAGTCAGGCTTTGGCGAACCTAGTCTCCAATGCGGTGAAATTCACGCAAGCGGGCGGGACAGTTCGGATCGAGGCTCGAGGCATCGAAAACGGCAGCGGCACGCTCGTGCGGATCAGCGATACCGGTATTGGCATGAATGCCGAAGATATCAGCATCGCACTGGCGCCCTTTGGCCAAGTCGACGGAACACGAGCTCGGCTTCATGACGGGGCAGGCCTCGGTCTACCGATCGCCAAGGCTTTGATCGAGCTGCATGGCGGAACTCTCTCCCTGCGCAGCACGAAGTGGATTGGGACGGAGGCGATCGTTCATTTGCCGTCGGCGCAAGCGATCGCGTCGATGGAAAAACAGAATTTGACCCTCGGATTCGTAACGAAATGATCCTCGAACTCTTGAACTGGTGACCGCGATGCAGACACTACCGTCATCCGACTCGAAAAAGGTCCCGTCTGAACATGGGATTGGGCGAATCGTATCGGTGACCGGCTCGCGCGCCATCGTGCTCCTCGATGTCAGCCAGGATGGCGTTCACGATCCAAAAAAACGCCCTGAAATGGGGACGTTGCTCGCGATCGAAACCGACCTGACAATTGTGTTGGCCATCGTCTCCGCGCTGAACGTGCCGGTGCCAGCGCAGCGGGACGGTGACACCGAGGTTTGGATCGCCGAGCTGGGTCTGGTCGGCGAACTCCGCAAGGGGCGCGACGGTAACCCGGATGTCTTCAATCGCGGCGTTTCTGTCTACCCGGCTTTGGGAGACCGCGTGCGCGTCGCGGTCAAGGAAGAGTTGCGCACCGCCTTCAGCGGCGACAATACCAACTCTGTCCGCGTCGGAACCATCCGGCAGGACACCTCGATTTCCGCGATGATCCGCGTCGATGATCTGCTCGGCAAGCATTTTGCCGTTCTCGGAACGACCGGTACCGGCAAGTCGTGCACCACCGCGCTCATCTTGCGGTCAATCCTGGGTCAGAACCCAAATGCCCACATCGTGCTGCTCGACCCACACAACGAATACTCGACGGCGTTTCCCGAATGGGGCGAGGTGATCTCGCCGCGCAACATGCAGCTTCCTTACTGGCTGCTGACGTTCGAAGAACTCGTTGAAGTCGTGATTGGCGACACCGCCGATCGCAAGCAGGAAATGGAGATGATGCAGGAGCTCATCCCGATCGCCAAAGTTCGCTATAACGCCGGTCGCGGCAAGGAAGGCCCCGGTCGGCCTCGGTCGTTCGATTCCGGTAAATTCACTGTCGATACGCCGGTGCCCTACCGTATTTCGGACCTCACGTCGCTGATCGACGAGCGCATGGGTAAGCTCGAGAACAAGAAAGATATCGCTCCCTATCGGAACCTGAAGACGCGATTCGAAACGCTGTCTCTGGACCCCCGCTATGCGTTCATGTTCGGCTCGCTCACGGTGTTCGATGGTATGGCGCAGATCCTATCGCGCATCTTCCGAGTGCCGGTGAACGGCAAACCCATCACCATCCTCGAGCTCACGGGTTTGCCCACGGAAATCACCAACGTGGTCGTCTCGGTCATTTGTCGGATGACGTTCGATTTCGCAGTGTGGACCGAGGGACGCGTGCCGGTGACCTTGGTCTGCGAGGAGGCGCACCGCTACGTGCCCGCAAATTCCAGTCAAGGGTTCGAGCCGTGCAAGCGGGCGATTGCAAAAATTGCCAAGGAAGGCCGTAAGTACGGTGCCTCCTTGTGCATCGTCACGCAGCGGCCGGCCGAAATCGATCCGACGATTCTCTCCCAGTGCAATACCGTCTTTGCGTTGCGCATGTCGAATGATCGTGACCAACAGATCGTCTCATCGTCGATTTCCGATACCGGCTCTGGACTGCTCGAATTTTTGCCGGCTCTCGGGCAACGTGAAGCCATCGCGTTCGGCGAGGGTGTTTCACTGCCCGTTCGCATCTGTTTCGATGAGTTGCCGAAGTCGGCGATGCCGCGCAGTTCGTCGGCGCGCTTCACGGAGATGTGGCAGAAGTCCGAAGGAGACGAGGGTTTCCTCGAGTCCGTCGTCGAGCGCTGGCGCATGTCGACCAATGGGCCTGCGGGCGATCTCAGTCAGAGCACCGCCATGTTGGCCGAGGCCATTCCAGACGATTTGGGCGGTCCCTATGGTGGAGCGCCACGCAGCCCGCAGTTCGCCCAACAGCCGGTTCGTCGGGATAATCCTGTGTTGCCTCCCCGTCGGGATCCACCGCCCCCGCTCTACACCGAGCCCGCCGCCAACCAATCGCCGGCAGCCCAGCAGGCGTCGTCGGCAGCCAGCCTGCGCAATCTGCGTGATCGGCTGACCACCCAACGCAAATAACTTTTCCGTTCGAGCTTCCGGGGATCGGGGTGCCTCGTTGTCGAGGCGCTGGACGAGTGGGCCGGAACGGTGTCAGGTGCGGCAGGATTCGCGTCCGCGACCGCCACTGGCGGCTGCCGTGCGTGTCCGCACCGTGGTCCGGGGCCGATTCGAATGGAAACTTCCGTGAGCCGCATTCACCCTGTCATTCTTTCGGGCGGCTCGGGCACGCGCCTGTGGCCTCTGTCGCGGTCCATGTACCCCAAACAGTTCATTCGCTTCTTCGATGAGCAGAGTTGGAGTTTCCTGGGCGCCACATTGCGTCGGCTCACGCCCGAGGCGGGTTTTGCTCCGCCGACCCTGCTTTGCAACAACGATCACCGGTTTCTGGTCAAAGAAGAATTGGAGCTGGCTGGAATCGTGTCGCGCGCGATCTACCTCGAGCCGGTGGCGCGCAACACGGCACCCGCCATTGCCGTGGCGGCATTGTCTGTCCTGAAGGACGACCCCGAGGGTGTGATGGTAATCATGCCCTCCGACCACGTGATGCGCGACGAAGCGGGCTTCTTGGCGTCGGTCTTGAAGGCGGCGGAGGTCGCACGATCCGGCCGTCTCGTCCTTTTCGGCATCCAGCCGACCCAACCTCATACCGGATACGGCTATATCCGTCGAGGAGGCGCCTTAGCCGGCTTCGGATCGGATGCGTTTGTCGTCGACGCGTTTTTCGAAAAGCCCGACGAAGAGACCGCACAGACGTTTCTCGCGGCTGGAAATTACTACTGGAACAGCGGCATATTCGTGCTGGGTGCTCGCCTATTCCTGGAGGAATTGAAGCAACATGAGCGCGGTGTGTACGACGCAGCCGTCGCTGCATGGGAAGGGGCGCAAGAAGACCTCGGTTGCCTACGCCTCGACAAGATGGCTTTCGAGCAGTCGTCCAATATCTCGGTGGATTACGCCGTAATGGAGCGGACGCGACTTGCGGCCGTTCTACCGCTCGATGTCGGTTGGAGTGACGTTGGTTCCTGGTCCTCCCTTTGGGAAATCGCGCCGCGCGATGCCAACGGCAACTTCGTGCACGGCGATGCTCTGCTCCAGGATAGCCGCAATCTCTATGTCCACGCGGAACGATCTCTGGTCGCGACCATTGGCGTCCAGGACTTGGTGATCGTCGACACTCCCGATGCGCTGCTGGTTGCCGACAAGACGCGTGCGCAAGACGTGTCGAAAATCGTCGCTGCACTCAAGCTCTCGAAGCGCAAGGAGCAGGAGCAGCACCTGCGAAATTTTCGGCCCTGGGGTTATTTCGAGACGCTGAATATTGGCCCGCGGTTTCAGGTAAAGCTGCTGCACGTCAAGCCCGGCGGCAAACTATCGATGCAAATGCATCATCACAGGTCGGAGCATTGGATCGTCGTTCACGGCACGGCCAAGGTGGTGATTGGGGAAACGGAGACCCTCGTTCGGGAAAACGAGAGCGTATATATTGTCGCCACTCAATGGCATCGTCTCGAAAATCCAGGCAAAGTTCCCGTCGAAATCATCGAAGTTCAAATCGGCAGCTATCTGGGCGAGGACGACATCTTGCGTTCAGACGATATCTATCGGCGGGCGCCAGAAGAAACGAAGTAACGGCCTGCGCGCTGTGAGGCAACGGCAGACCGCAAAGACGGGTCGGCGAGAATGATGCTTCCAGCCGACCCGCGACGAGATCATGCAAGCAGAATCACGTCGATAATGACGAATGTATCGGGGTCGACGATGACGACTTGATCATCGACGATGAAATACCGGTAGCGCCGGTACTCCGGAACAATTACGTAAACTTCCTCCGGGATTGCCACCAGCGTCACGGTCCGCGGCACGGCAATGCCGATGCGTGGCGTAATGTTGATGTTCGCGACCACTGCCCCGCTGCGACGCGAGCTGAACACGGTGCGTGCACGAGTCTTTTGCTCTTGGGTCACGTTGATCGTGACATTGGTCTGAGACCCTTGCCGAACTTCACCGCCGCCGCTTTGCGACGCGCCGCTTCCAGCCGTCGTTCCCTTGGTGGTATCGCCAGCCTTCTGCTGTTTGTCGGCGGCCTTGTCCTTGGGCGTCTCACCAGCCTTCTGCTGTTTGTCGCCCGCCTTGTCTTTGGCTGTGTCGCCTGCCTTCTGCTGTTTGTCTGCGGCCTTGTCCTTGGCCGTTTCACCAGCCTTCTGCTGCTTGTCTGCGGCCTTGTCCTTGGCCGTATCACCAGCCTTCTGTTGTTTATCGCCAGCCTTGTCCTTGGTTGTTTCGCCAGCTTTTTGCTGCTGGGCATCTCCAGATTTCGGGGAAGTTTGCCCGGTTTGAGCGCCTGGAGCCTGGCCGTCTTTGCTGGGAGCTTGAGCGCCCTTATCGGAAGGAGCGCTCTGTGCTGGCGCGCTCTGAGCGGGTGGACCGGTATCGCTCTTGGGCGTTTGAGCGATGGCAACGCCCGCTGTCGCCAGCAGAGCTACAACACTGACCGAAATGAGATGTTTGTTCATAGTCACTCCTGTTGACCGAGACCTATCGAACCGGGGAAACCTTCGTTTCGCCCCGTCAGTTCCGGTTTTTATCGAAGCCAACAGCAATTAAATGCCAGTCCCCCTTCTCGACTTTCCGCTCGCTCCGCATGCTCTCGCTTTGGCGTTGGCAATGCAGCGGGATCCTGCATAGTGGCGCGGGATAGAAGTTCGACGGCAAGAGGCTATCATGTCCGATACTCGCGGGTCTGCCGACCTCGCCCCCCTCTGCTGGCCCCATTTCGATATGGTCGGGGTGCGGGTCGAGCTGACACGCCTGTTTCGCGAGCACGGGGAGAGCCCGGTTTCAGCACGTCCTGCGGTTCTCGATCGATTGAAACAGTTGATCAGAGAAGCCAAAACGCAGGCACGAGCCGGCCTGGAAGCGGATGGTAACGGGCGACGGTGCGCCGAGGGCTTGTCGGGGTTTGCCGACGAGCTCATTCGGCTGATTTACGATTACACGACCACCCACATTTATCGCACGGACAATCCCAGCGACGCCGAGCATATGGCTGTCGTCGCGACTGGGGGCTATGGGCGCGGCTTACTGGCGCCTGGTTCCGACATCGATCTATTGTTCGTGCTGCCGTACAAGCAGACCCCTTGGGGGGAAAGTGTCGTCGAATATATTTTGATGCTGCTTTGGGATCTCAATCTCAAAGTCGGTCATGCGACGCGGACAGTCGACCAATGCCTGAAGTTTGCGCTCGCCGACATGACGACGCGGACCGCCATTCTCGACGCGCGCCTGATCTTGGGTGAGCGGTCGCTCTTCGAGTCGCTGGAGTTGCGCTTTGCGGCCGAGGTCGTGCGAGGCACGGCGGCAGCGTTCATCGAAGCCAAGCTCGCCGAACGCGATGCGCGGCATAACCGATCCGGCGAGTCGCGCTATTTGGTGGAACCCAACATCAAGGACGGGAAAGGCGGTCTGCGCGACCTGCACACGCTCCACTGGCTTGCGCGTTATATTGCGGGCGGCGGCCCCGACACGCGCGATCCCATCCGTGAGCCGATCTTCACGCGCGCTGAGCAGATGGCGTTCCGTCGCTGCGAGAATTTCTTGTGGACCGTGCGGTGTCATCTGCATTTCTTGGCCGATCGTCCGGAGGAACGACTGTCCTTCGACCGTCAGTCGGGTTTGGCGGAACGCCTGGGCTATCATGGTCGGCGCGGCCTCAAGGGCGTCGAACGCTTCATGAAGCACTATTTTCTCATCGCGAAGGATGTCGGAGATCTGACCACGGTTCTGTGCTCGGCACTCGAAGTGCAACAGGTCAAACGCTCACCCAACCTCGACGCGTTGTTTGATCCCCTCGGCTGGCGGATGCGCCGACGTATCCGCCGCATCAGTGATTTTCGCATCGACAACGGCCGCCTGAATGTCGCCGACCCCGAAGTCTTCCGGCGCGACCCCGTGAACCTGATCCGTTTCTTCGCCTATGCCGAAGAAACGTCGACGCTGTTTCATCCGCAGGCGCTTCGATTGATCAGTCAATCAATCCGGCTGATCGACGATAAACTGCGCAGCAATCCGGAGGCCAATCGCATTTTTCTGGGATTGCTGACGGCGCCGGGAAATCCCGAAGCCACGCTGCGGCGGATGAACGAGGCGGGGGTTCTGGGCCGTTTCGTGCCAGAATTTGGCATGGTCGTGTCGATGATGCAGTTCAATATGTATCATCATTATACGGTCGATGAGCATTTGATCCGAACGGTGGGTATCGTGTCCGAGATCGATCGCGGCGAGGCAGGGAAAATGCATCCACTCGCCGACAAACTCATCAAAACGGTCGAGAACCGCCGTGTTCTGCACGTCGCTGCGTTTCTGCACGACGTCGCCAAGGGCCGCCCGGAAGATCATTCGATCGCCGGCGCCCGGGTTGCCCGCCAAATTTGCCCGCGATTGGGATTGACGGCGGCGGAAACCGAGCTCGTCGCCTGGCTCATCGAGCATCACCTCGACATGAGCACCATCGCTCAGAGCCGGGATCTCTCCGATCCCAAAACCATACGGGACTTCGCCGACGTCGTGCTGACGATGGAGCGTTTGGCGCTGTTGCTGATGCTGACGGTCGCCGACATTCGCGCGGTGGGGCCCACCACGTGGAATGGCTGGAAAGGTCAACTTCTGCGCACCTTGTTCAACGAAACCGCCCCCCTCGTGGAGGGCCGCTCCGCGGAGAAAAATGTGCCGGAACGTATTGCCGACGCCAAACAGGCGCTGCGTGACGTCTGCGACACCGCTTCGATTCCCGAAGTGTCCGTCAATGCCTTCATCGATCGCCACTACGCCGACTACTGGATCAAGACGGATACGAAGCGGCAGGTCGACCATTTCCGCCTTGCCGAGCGTGCAGAGGCAAGCGGCATCAATTTCGCCACGAGCTTCCAGACCGACGCATTCACTGCGGTCACCGAACTGTCGGTCATGGCGCCCAATCATGCGCGCCTGCTGGCGCTCTTTGCCGGCGCCTGTGCGGCGACGGGCGCTAATATCGTGGGCGCGCACGTGGCGACGACCCGTGATGGTTTTGCGCTCGATACGTTCCTTTTGCATCGGGAGTTCGATGAGGACGAAGATGAGCGCCGGCGTGCGGTGCGGATCGGGGCGACCATCGAAAAACTCTTGATCGGTAAGGAGTTCCTGTCGAAACTGATGGCGAAGAAGCGCGATCCGAAGCCGGCGCTGCGGGCGTTCTCGGTCACGCCCGAGGTGGTCATCGACAACAGGATTTCCGATCAGTTCACCGTCATCGAAGTTACCGGCCTCGATCGGCCGGGACTGCTCTATGACCTGACGAGTGCCCTTTCGGACCTCAATCTCGACATTACGTCGGCCTACATCACCACATTTGGCGAGCGCGCAGTCGATGCGTTCTACGTCACGGATTTGACGAATAAGAAGATCCTGGCGCCGGAGCGGCAAAACACGATTAGGCTGCGGCTCGAAAAGGTTTTGTCGGCTATGCGAGAGCAGGTCACAGCATAAGTCGATGCGGGCCACGCGCGCCAGTCAGGTCAATGCGGGGAATAGTTCGCGGTAGCCCACAACCGATCTGTCGAAAATAATGTCGCTGGGGCGCAAGGCCCTCGCAAGCGAGAGGCCGGCCATCGTTCGGCACCTCGACAGCGCCACATAGGCCTGGCCATGGGCGAAGGTGCCGCGTCCGAGGTCGATATACACGCGATCGAGCGTCAAGCCTTGGCTCTTATGGATCGTAAGCGCCCACGCGAGCCTCAAGGGCAACTGCTTGAAAGTGCCAGCAACCGTCTCGACGATTTTTTGAGCCGAGGTGTCGAAAGCGTAACGACGCGTTTCCCACGACGCCGGTTCTACTTCGTACTCGCGACCATCGATCTCGACGATCACGCTACTTTCCTCGAGCCGGGCGACCCGAGCGATGGTGCCATTCACCCAACGCCGGTCAGCATCGTTGCGCAGCAGGATCACCTTGGCGCCGGGCTTGAGCACGAGGGTCTGCTCGGTCGGTTGGGCGCCCTGGCCGAACTCACCGCTCACCTCGGCAGTATAGGCGCGGGTTGCGCCGGGAAGGGCCTCGAGAAAAGCTGAATTGATGCGGTTTGCCGCCGCGTTCGTGGGTGTCAGGATGACGTAGGGGTCACCTTCACTGAGCGTGCGGATCGGCGCAACCCGGGCGTTGAGTGGCGCGAGGTCTGCGGCTGTCGCTTCGCCGTCTCGAATGCGGTTGAGCACTTCGATCAAGCCGGGGTCGCTTTGGCGAAAGATGCGGCTGAGTTCGAGGAGGCGCGTGCCGGCGCCTTCGCGAAGTGCGGGTATCGTAAAGAAAAACGGCCCACCGAAGTTCGTCTCCAAGTGTTCGGCGACTTCCGTTTCCTGCACGATCGGCGGCAATTGATTGAGATCGCCGAACATGACGAGACGCAAGCCCCCGAACGGCTCGCGAGGACGACCACGATTGAGCCGCAGCGATTGGTCGATCGCCCACATCAAATCAGAGCGAACCATCGAGACTTCATCGATGACGAGGAGTTGAAGCTTGCGCATCAACCCGCCGTTACGGCTGCGCTTGATGTCGTCGCTACGGATCAAGCGCGGAGGCAGTCCAAAAAACGAGTGAATGGTCTGCCCGCCGACGTTGACGGCCGCGAGGCCTGTCGGGGCAACCACAACCATCGGCTCAGCGATGAGTTCCGGCAAGGCGCGCAACAGCGTGGACTTGCCGCTTCCGGCCCGTCCCGTGATGAAGAGATGCCCCGTCCCCGAGCGCACGTAGTCGACGGCGGTCTCCCATTCGGGCGTCGGCTCCACGCCAGCGGGCCAGTCGAGGCGGGTGGAGCGCAACGCGGTTGCCTCGCTCGTCGTCTCTGGCTCGGGTGGGGGCACGCGCAGCTCCTCGGGTCGGTGCGCCCTCGTACCGGCATCGTGGCGAGGTGTCAAAGGCGCGCCCAATCGGCATTCTCGATCATCCAAGGGCGCGTGGCGAACGTGGCACGAATCGAGCGCTCACAGCAACCGAGTCACGAGGCTCGCCATCGAATCGAGTGTTCGCGGATCGCGCTCGGTCCGCTTTTCCTCGAGGACCGAAAACTCGGTGCAGCATACCAGCACGAGGTCGGCGCCGGCCTCGAAGAGGTCCTCCGCGAGGGCTGTATAGGCGGTGACCACGGCTGGGCCGGTATCTCCGGTTTTAACGGCGCGGATGATTGAAAGCGCCCGTGCCTCGACCTCGGCGTCCAGGTATATCGGTTCGAGGGACGTGCCCCGGCAGCGCGTGTCGAAGACCCCGATTTTTTCGAGCGCTGGTGAGCCGAGGACGCCGAAGCGGACGGTCTGCGTGCTCGACGCCGCCCGAATATCGGCAAGCGCGGCATCGATCATGTCAACAAAAGGAATGCGCACGGCGGCGCGAATGGCGGGCGCGAATGCGTGCGCGGTGTTGCACGCCATCGCGAGATGCGTTGCGCCGGACGCTTCGAGCCCGCGCGCCATGCCAACCAGCGTGGCCGTTGGATCGACCGTCCCCCCCTCGAGGAGGAACGCGATCCGCGAGGGGACTTTCGGATTGTTGTCGACCAGCATGCGGACGTGATCGGCATCATCCCGCGCCGGCGTGCGCTGGATGATCTGGCGCATCAGTTCGACGGTAGCTTCAGGCCCCATCCCGCCCATGATGCCGATGACGCGTTCAGAGGTGTTGGGGGTCGACGCCATTGGGGAGCCTCGTATTCATGTGTGTCTTCTTCGCGCGCAGCGGGACATTTGTCATTGCGCTCATCGATTTGGCGACGAGACGGCTTAGCCGACTGTCCGGGATAAACGTTCGACGGCCTCGGCATAGTCCTGCATGAAGTCGTAGACGACGGAGCGTGCGGACTGTTCCGTATTCATTAGGCCAACAGCTTGGCCGACATAGTAAGTGGCCAGTTTCTGAGCACCCTCATGGCCAGCCTCGGCGAGCTTGTCCACCTTGGCGAGTGCTGGCCGGCTGATCAGCCCCTGCAACGGCATCGGCAAGGAGTCTGGTGCTCCAGGGGCGGACCAGGCATCCGTCCAAGTGGACTTCAATTGGCGTGTCGGCTTGCCCGTGCGGCTGCGCGAGCGGACGGTATCGCGCGAGGTGGCCGCCAGCATCTTGCGTTTGACAGTTGGAATGGTTTCGGCTTCCGCCGTGGTCAGCCAGACCGAGGCCGTCCATACGCCGGCTGCCCCCATAGCCATGCAGGCGGCCATCTGACGGCCAGTTGCAATTCCGCCCGCCGCCAGCACGTCGATACCATTGTAGTCCTCGATAGCCTGGATGACTTCGGGGACGAGCACCATCGTCGATACCTCACCGCAATGGCCCCCGGCTTCGGTGCCGGCAACGACCAGGATGTCCACACCAGCGCGCGCATGTTTGATGGCATGTTCTTTGGCGCCGGTCAGAGCGCCCACCAGCACGCCGAGGCTGCGGGCGCGCTGCATGATCGCGGGTGGCGGTACGCCCAAGGCGTTGACGAATAGTTTGATCGGGTGCGTGAAGGCGACGTCGAGCAGGCGGTTGGCTCCGTCTTCGCGCAGATTGGCGGTGTAATCGGTGACGCCGTGCGTATCGGTCCACAACTCGGTCGTGTCGATGCCATGCTTCGTGAGCAGGTCGGCAATGTAGCGTCGATGCTCGGGCGGCACGCGCGCTTCCAGATCCGCTGCGGTCAGCCCGCCGTCTTTGTCCTCCATCGTATTAGGGATGAGCAGATCGACGCCGTAGGGCTTGCCTTTCACCTGCCCGTCAATCCAGGTGAGATCGATTTCCAACGTTTCGGGGGTATGCGCGACCGCGCCCAAGACACCGAAGCCGCCAGCATTCGTAACCGCCGCCACGACATCGCGACAATGGCTGAACGCGAACAGTGGAAATTCGATACCGAGTTTGTCGCACAGGGCGGATTTCATGGACTGGGCCTTTCGTTCATCGGCGTTGTCGAGCACCGGCTGGACCCGTGTCGAGTCCAAGTCCTCAACCTAGTGCGGATCGGCGTTTCGGCCAAATTGGCGAGCGGATTTCGCGCTCTAGGTCGCGATGCAGCACATTTTGGTCCCTCTTCAGCCAATCGGCAACTTTCCTTGGGATCGCGATTGCTTCATATTGACCCTGGAAATCACCGAACCTTGAGCGACCGAACGGAGGCCTGCTATGGACGAACTCAATCGCAATTTTTCCCTCGAAGACATCGATCGCGAGTCGATCTTCCATCCCAACACGTCCATTTCCGACCATCTCGTCAAAGGACCGATGATCGTCTCGAACGGGCGCGGCATTTGGATCAATGACCAGCACGGCCGCGACCTTCTCGATTGCGGTGCGGGCCTGTGGTGCGTCAATATCGGGTACGGTCGGCCGGAAATGGCCGAAGCCGCCAAAAAGGCCGTCATGGATTTGGCTTACCACCACATTTTCGGCGGCACTTCGAATGAGCCGATTATTCGGCTCGCCGAGAAGGTCTTGCAGCTCTTCCACGAAAAGTCGGGCGCCCGGCATCTCTCCAAGATCTTCTTCGGTATGGGCGGTTCGGACGCCAACGATACGAATTTCAAGCTCGTCCGTTATTACAACAACCTGCGTGGCAAGCCGGCCAAGAAGAAGATCATCTCGCGGATGGGCGGCTATCACGGCCTCACGATGGCTTCGGCGAGCCTCACCGGCATTCCCGTCTATCACAAGGCGTGGGACCTGCCTGTCGAGGGGGTCCTGCATGTGTCGTGCCCGCACTTCTACAGGTACGGCTTGCCGAACGAGACCGAAGAGCAATTTACCGACCGCATGATCGCCGAAATCGAAGCTCTCGTTGCCAAGGAGGGTGCGGATACGATTGCGGCCTTCATCGCCGAGCCGGTGATGGGCACGGGTGGTGTGCTGCTTCCTCCCAAGGGGTATTTCGAAAAGCTGCAAGTCGTGCTCGACAAGCACGATATCCTGTTCATCGCCGACGAGGTGATCACAGGGTTCGGGCGGACCGGCCACTGGTTTGCGACCGGCGGCATGGCGCTCAAGCCCGATATCGTGACGCTCGCCAAGGGTATCACGTCGGCTTACTTCCCGGTCTCAGGCTCCGTCATCTCCGAGAAAATTTGGAATGTCTTGCGCGACGCCTCACCGGAAATGGGGCCCGTCATGCATGGCTTCACTTATTCGGGGCATCCGACTGGCGGCGCGATGGGCCTCGTCAATCTGGAAATCTTCGAGCGGGAAGGCCTCGTGGAAAACGCGGCCGTGGTTGGCCCCTATTTGAAGCAGTGCTTGCAACAGCGCGTCGGCAGTCACCAATTCGTGGGCGACGTGCGCGGTGTCGGGCAGATGAACGCCGTCGAATATGTGGCCGACAAGGGGACCAAACGCTGGTTCAACCCCAAGACCGGGCCGCATCGGGTCGTTGCCGCCAAGGCGCTCGAATGCGGATTGCTGTCGCGTGGCTTGCCGTTCATCGAGGTCAATGCGTTCTCGCCGCCGCTGATGATGACCAAGTCGGAAGCCGACCAAGTCATCGAGCGGTTCGGGAAAGCGTTGGACCTGGCAACGCCTGAACTCGAGCGGTTGGCCGAAGTCAAGTAAACGATCCGAATGCGATCCCGACGCTGCTCGCACGCTTTAGCGTGCGGGCGAGGCTGCGTGCGAAAGGATAACAGGCATGCCCAAAACGATCTTTATCGACTCGACGCCCGACATCGATCGTTTGTGGCGTGAGGTGCATGGCGCGGGTGATCCACCGATTTCGATCAATCAGACCCCGGTCGCCGAGGCCGACATTCCGAAATCGATTGCGGGTTTCGATACGGTGATCAATGACGCGACCTATTTCACTAAAGACACCATGTCGAAATGCACCGACCTGAAGCACATCGTCTTCCTGGGAACAGGTGCGGGCAGCTTCGTCGATCTCGCGGCGGCTGAAAGCCTCGGGATCAAGGTCTCGACCATCAAGGGATACGGCGACACCACCGTGGCAGAGCATGCCATGGGCCTCGTCTTCGCCGCAGGGCGGCATATTGCGACGATGCATGCCATGTTGCGGGCCAGCGCCGACAATTGGCGCCCCATGCAGGGCATCGAACTCAAAGGCAAGACACTGGGCTTGGTCGGCATGGGCGGCATAGGCCGCGAGATGGCGCGTATCGCCAAGGGAGTCGGCCTGAACGTCATCGCCTACAATCGATCACCAGTTTCGGATGCGCCGGTCCCGATGGTGGCCATCGACGAGCTGCTGGCGCGGTCGGATGTCATTAGTCTGCATCTGGCCCTCAACGCGCAGACGCGGGGGTTTCTCGACGGCAGCAAAATGGCGAAGACCAAACCTGGCGTCATCATCATCAATACGGCGCGCGCAGCCGTTGTCGACGAAGCTGCATTGCCGGACTTGCTGCGTTCGGGGCGCGTGGGTCACTATGCGACCGACGTCTTTTCCAAAGAGCCGATCTCGCCCGACGACCCACTTTTGAAGCTCGAAAACGTGACGCTGACGGCGCACGCCGGCTACAACACCCCCGAGGCCGCAAAGACCATGTACCGGCGCGCCATCGACCTCGCAGCAGCCGGCTAAGGGCCAACTGCTGTCGCTCAGGTCGGTTCGATTGGCATGCGGGCGATGCTGAGCCAGGCAATCGGTGCGCCGGCCTTTTCTGCTGCGGCGGCGGGGGGCAACGCCGTATCCCAATCGGCGGCGATGAAGCGTTTGCCGTTCACGGCCCGCGCCTCGTCGGATAGCAGCCAGAGAAGCGGCGGCGCCATGATCGCTGGTTGCAGCATTTTTTCTCGATTGGGAGCATTCCCTACGAGAGGCGTATCCGTGACGCCGCCGGGCACCAGGACATTGGAGGTGACGCCCGAACCCGCTAAGTCGGCGGCCAGAACCGCCATGGCTGCTTCGGCTGCGGCCTTTGACGAACCGTAGAGGAGATAGCCTTCGCGCACCATGGTGCCCAGACTGGTCGTAACTGTAATGATGCGGCCGGACTTGGCCGACATCATGTATGGCAACACTGCGCGCGCCATATTGATCGGGGCGGCGGCGTTGATCGCGATGAAACGCGACCACTGTTCGGGCGTCGTTTCCCAGAACCGGATCGGCTTGCGGTCGCCGTTGCGGACGGAGGGTTGACCGATACCCGCGTTATTCACGAGCGCATCGATCCGCCCGAATTTGATCAGAGTGGCACTCGTGACGTGCGCGAAGCTGTCGGGATGGGCGAGATCGGCAACAACCGTCTCGACGTTGCCTTTCAGGCCCGCCGCCGTTTTGGCGAGGTCCGCCAGAGCCACCGCATTGCGGTCGACCGCCGTCACATCGTGACCGGCGGCTAGCAGGCCTACACTCATCGCCAACCCGATGCCGCTTGCCGCGCCGGTGACGATTACGGACTTGGCTAGAGTGGCCATTCTCGAGGTCTCCCACGCAACATTCTGGACCAACGAGCCGTCGCCAGCGGCGACGGCTCGGGCAGCACGCGTTATTTCTCTAGCCAAACGTCTTCGAACCGCCAGCCATTGTAGATGCTGTTCACCATGATCACCACGTTCTTGACCTTGGATGACCAGCACGAGGCGTTCTTGTTGTGCATGATGATGGGGCGGGCGAGGTCTGCCTGCAGTCGTCGATCGATAAGGCGGTGCGGAACCGGGGGAGAATGCCGTGCGCGCGGCCGCAATTCAAGCGCTCAGTCCACCGGGGGCCGCCCTGGACACTCGAACACCCCAAAAAACGCGACCGGCGGCGTTCCCATTCCGGGTGGGAGACGCCGCCGC
>JANOKV010000682.1:0-5068 GCA_031419415.1 Hyphomicrobiales bacterium
GCCACCCTTGAAATTGACCGTACTGGCGCCGAAGCCGCCACCGACCGTGCCGAGCGGGAATTCTCCGCCCGCTGCTGCTTTCGCGGCCGCAAAACCCAACTCCCAATAGGGTGGCTGTCGCAGCCAATCTTTGTCGCCACCATTGAGAAGGTCGAACGTGATCGCCTGCACGACGATTGGCACGACAGCGGAACCGACAGTCAGGCCCGTTCCGGCGTCGCGAAGGACCGCCATGACGCCACCGGCCGCATCGAGACCGAAGGCCGAGCCACCAGAGAGAACGACGCCATCAATGCCTTCGACGGTCATTTCTGGATCGAGAAGCGCCGTATCGCGTGTTCCGGGAGCGCCGCCTCGAACCACGACAGAGGCCACATTGGGACGATCGACCAGGATGGCCGTCACCCCAGACGCCAACCGTGAATCTTCAGCATTGCCAACACGGATTCCGGCAAGATCAGTCACGAGATTCATCATGGCGCTATGTCCGAACACGTTATCCACAGGCGTCATATGCGAGTCTCGCGCCTCTGTCCGTAAGGGTCAACAGTCGACCGGTCGGCCATTGTCGGATGTTTGTGCAGTCGAATAAGGCCATTGTCATCGCCGTGTCGTCGGCGTGCCGCTTTTGTTGGTCAATGGAACGGTGTCGTGAGGGGCAACGATTGTTTGTTCAGCGCCTCCAGACAGCGACACGTAGCGGGAAAGTAAAGGAGACGTCACATGCAGAGATCGAAGTCCAAAAGGATGGAAGCTCTCATTGTCGAGGATATGAACTCTATTGACGACGGGGAAGACCCCCGGCAGACGATGGCGCGGGTGAATGCCCGCATCGTCGCCTACCAGTCGAATGGATTGGACGTTCCGGCAGCACTGCTCCGCCTGAACATGGCACTTGCCGCCGAATGCGCGGCTCAATCCCAGGGGCGTTGATCATCCTCTGAATCTCCACGTCGGAAATCTTGTCCGCACGGTGACGCCAGGGTGGCCGTGCGGACCTTCGTTGCGAACCACAATTGTCATTCTGAGTTTCCAAGCTCTCCGTCTTGGGGGATGGTGATGTGCAGACCGTCATCGAAAGCAAAGCCGAGCAGGGTTCTGCGCGGCCAATATGCGTTCATGCAACTCGTCGTCGAGCCAGAGATTGAAACCGTCGAATCCATCGCCTACAAGGGCGCAATCGCCGGTATCGGTCCCGCTTTTCATCCTCGAACCGACCCAGAGAGCTGCATGGCAGGCCATTCGCAATTCAAGAATATCATGCACCGCAAGGGCAAGCAGGACGCGGTCCGCGCCAAGCTCTTCGCCAAGCTCGCGCGCGAAATTACAGTCGCGGCCAAGAACGGTGTGCCCGATCCCGAGATGAATGCACGCCTGCGCCTCGCCATCCAGAATGCGCGCGCCGAGAACATGCCCAAGGACAATATCGAGCGGGCGGTGAAGAAGGCGCTGGGCGGGGACGCCGAGACGTTCGAAGCCATCCGCTACGAAGGCTATGGGCCAGGTGGCGTCGCCATCATCGCCGAGGCGCTGACCGACAATCGCAATCGCACGGGCGGCGCTGTCCGCGCGGTGTTCACGAAGCACAACGGCAACCTCGGCGCGACGGGGGCCGTGTCACATCTGTTCCAGCGCGTGGGCGAAGTTCATTACGCAGCGACAGCGGCGTCAACCGACGACATGCTCGAGGCCGCCATCGAGGCCGGCGCAGATGACGTGGGAAGTGACGTCAACGGCCACGTCGTGAGTACGGGATTCGAAACTCTGAGCACTGTCGCTGGGGGGCTGGAAACCCGGTTTGGTGCACCGCTCTCGGTCAAGACGGTCTGGCGACCAATGACCACGGCCGATGTCGATGAGGAACGGGCGGTGTCCGTGCTCAAGTTGATCGCCGCCCTCGAGGACGACGACGACGTGCAGGCGGTGTTTTCGAACTTCGAAGTCGACGAAGCGACCCTGCGGAATTTGACCCGGGGCTGAGGATCGCCGCTCAACGCCCGTCGATGAGCGCGGAGTCGAGCAGCCGGCGATGGAAACCCAAAATTTCGCCGCGACGTGCGCACCCGTGGTAGCGCCCATCGCATCGCGCCATCAATCGCAGGCGCTCTCTATAGGGTTCCGACATCGGTAGGCCCGCTTGCTCGAGAAGTATCGCGCCCAGATAGGGCACATCGACCGTTTCGAGCGCGGGGAGCGGCGGAGCTGGGTGGTTCAATGCGGTGACCGCGTAATAGGTGATGAAGCCGACCGCCTCGACGGCGCTATCGACTTCCTCGACCTGCGTGTCCTCGGAGAAACCGAGCAGACTGCGGGTCGCCATCGGATGGTGATCGCCATAGCGGATGACGAGGATGGGCTCATCTGGGAAACGGCGTTTCATCTCGGCGATCAGTTCATCATAGTCCAATTTGGCGATCGATAGCCGTCGCAGATATTCGTGCATTTCCGGATCGGTTCCGGGGCCACCGCCAGTCACGGTCATTTCGGGCGCATATGCGTAATCATAGGGCCAGTGCGCCGACATCGTTTGGATGTAAGTGAAGAGCGGTTTCGGCGAGGTCGAAATGTGTCGGTCCATCTCCACCAGCGCGTTGCGAAAATAGAATTGGTCGCGCTCGTGCGAGCTGGGAGCCTTCTGCGATTTCAGGTCATAGATTTCGCGGATGCCGATGGCATCGTAGAAGCGGGCGTTCGACACGAAATTGCGCAGCATCGGATAGAACAGCACATTGCGATAGCCGCAGCGGGCGAGCGCCTCGGGCAGCGTGTCACGCACCTTGCCGGCCAACAGCGACTGCACGAACGGGCGCATGCCGCCAAACGAATGTGTCGACAATCCTGTGAGGATCGAAAACTCCGTCAGCCAGGAAGCGCCGCCGTAAGTTTCCACCCGCATCTTGTGGATGCGTCCGTCATCTGACTGAAAGAACGGGTCGACGGAGCGATCGTAGGCAAGTTTGGGAAAGAGGCTCGGTTGAACGATCGATTCCTGGTGGATTAGAACGATATGGGGTGGTTTTTTTGCTGGCGAACAACTCTGCGCCGCCAGGAACGGCGGCCCGGCCGCGCTGGTGGCGGCTTCGATGAGTTGGCCGCGCCAAAGCGTCTCCACCGTCTCGGCCCACGACGAATAGAACGAGGAGACGTAAAGCGCATTCCAGTAGAACTGGGTCTGTCGCCGCTCGGGCTTTGCCAGCGCCGCGATGATGGCAATCGCCATGCAGCAAGTCGCGAGCGCCAGAGGCGGGCTGCGTCGCCGAAAAGGTGTCTCGTGGCGCCACGCGAAGACGCCGAGCAGAACGGTCAGCGCCAATCCGCCAAAGAAGATGGCGACATGGCTCGGCGCTGCCGACCAGAGGAACGACACGGTCGACCATGACCCGAGATAGAAAACGATGTCGTAGGCGTGGAGCACCATGCCGAGCACTTCACGCTTGGCTGCCGACACGAAGTTGACAATGGCGATGAGTGCCGCGATCGAGACGGTCGTGAGGAGCAGGCGTCGCGTCGCAGCGGCGACCAGGCCGGCCAAAGCCGCGGTGACGGAAGCCGTAAAGGCCACATTCGAAAAAACGCCTTCGTACCACCAGAATGAGACCGCGATGCCACCGAAAACCGCGGCGCAGATGGCTTGAACGGTGCGGGCCGACAGCTTGCGTGGTGCTGACAGACGGGCCGAATCCCAGCGCGGGCCGATGCCGTCGCCGGAGCCCGTCACGCTACTCGCCACGTCGACCATCCGTGCCTCTCACCCGCCGTCCGTCACCACACTGTCACATAAACCGTCCCGGCATGAACGCGACATGAAAGCTGTGGGCACGGTGAACGGCCGGGGGAGACATCGTCTCGCTCGTCGAACGGGGCGGGTTCGGCTCTTGTAAGGCCGCTTATTATCCGGCTGCCTTCAAGTGTCGCGCGGCTTCCGCGCGCGCTTTCAGGCCGTTGGCGTACCGCAATGCGATCTTTTTGATCCGCTCCGGCGCAAAATCGAGTTGCGCCAGGGCCATGCCGCGATCGAACACCTCCGAGTAGCGCTTGATCTGGCCCCCGGAGAGCTCGAACCGGCTAATCCCCTCGAAGACGACCCGGGCACCCTTGGCGTCGGGTACAGTGGCGTCGTAGCTGAACCGATAACCGGCATAACCCAGACTGCCGGTTTCGACGACGTCGAAGAACTCCCATTGGAAATTCCGGCCGCCCTCGTGGAAATGAGCGAGCATATCGACGATCCCGTCCCGGCCCGGCTTGGAGGGGCCAAAGAAATAATCGTCGTAGACGCCGTCCTGGGTGAAAAGGGCGGCGAGGGCCTTGCCGTCATTGGCGGCTACGGCCGCCGCAAACGTCTCGAGCGTGCGGGCGAGCGGCATGGGGGTCTCCTCGATTCGGCTCAGGAGGACTCGCGAATTTGGCGGGCTTTTTTTGCTGCGGGTCGGTCCCAGCAGGCTTTGAACCAGCGCGCCAGGTTCTTCTGAGCCCCGAAATCCATGTTGTTACACCGGTAGAGCGCCGAGGCGACGTTGAGGTCGGCGACCGAAAACTCCGACCCGAGCAAGAACGCTTTGGCTCCGAGCACCCCGTCCAGAACGCCGAACGGAACGGCGAGGACTTCGAGGGCTGCCTTCAGCTTGGCTGGGTCTCGCTGGGCTTCCGGCAAAATGTGATCGTGCGCGGCCCAGTCGTTCACTTGCTTGTCGATTTCGAAGACGGTCCACAGAGACCACTGCACACACTGCGCTTCTTCTTGCAGATTACGCGGCGCAAACTTGCCGTGCTTCTTGGCCAGATAGTAATTGATGGCCAACGATTCCGACATTCGGAAGCCGTCGTCGTCGATGGCCGGCAGGCGGGCGTTCGGGTTGATCGACGTAAAAGCCGGTTGCTTGTGGGCTTTGTCGGCCATCGTTACGGGTAGATTTTCGTAAGGAATACCGAGTTCCTCGGCCATCCAGATGACACGAACGGCGCGGCTCTTGGGTTGGCCGTAGATTTTGAGCGCCATGGGCGTTCTCCTCTCGAATTGTTCAGGAGATCGAGCATGCCCGGAAAAAGCCGCTTGGGAAATGCAAAA
>JANOKV010000683.1:0-2506 GCA_031419415.1 Hyphomicrobiales bacterium
GCGGAAGAGGTCGCCGTTGGCCGAGAGGTCCTTGAAGGTCGCGAAGATGCGCGACGGCGGCGGCAGCAGCCGACCGCTCGAGAGCCCGAGCCACACGACGAATTCCCAGCCGACAGCCAGCGTCAATGGCAACAGAATGCCCAGCCCCCAGCCGATCGGCGACCCAGTCCGGATCTCGCGTCGCGTGGCCGTCGCCTGCAAAGTCGGGTTCTGCGGCAATCTCTCACTCGCGGTCAGCGCCATCGGTCCGCCTCAGTGATACGAATTGTCGAGCAGACTCTCAACGACGGCCTTGACGTCGATCTCAGGTTTGATGACGCCGGCCTTCTGCAGCGCGATCCCAGCCGCCAAAATCGCGTCCTTCTGAGGAGCGCCTATTTTGGAGTTTGCCAGATCGGTGCGCTCGTCGATCTGCTTGGCGACCACGGCGGGCGCTAGCTTGGTGACGGCCACAAACTCGACCTTCAACGCGTCCCGATTGGCGATTGACCAGACCCGCGCCTGCTCGTAGACGGCGAGCACCCGCTTGACGAGCGCCGGGTGAGCCTGGGAAAATTCCTCGCGAACGTTGAGAATGCCCCACGTATTGGCCTCCGCGTTGCGGAAAAACAGGCGCGCCCCATCCTCGACCTCGGCTGTCGCCATCATGGGATCGAGACCCGCCCACGCGTCCACGTCGCCGCGCGTCAGGGCGAGTTTGCCGTCGGCGTGTTGCAGCAGAACCAGCGTGACATCCTTTTCGGTCAAACCCACCGATTGCAGAGCACGGACGAGGAAAATGTGCGGGTCCGTGCCGCGCGTGACAGCAATCCGTTTGCCCTTGAGGTCGGCCGGCGTCTTGATGGCCGAGTCTTTCCCCGTGACGAGCGCTGTCCACTCGGGACGGGAGAACGCGTAGATCGACTTGATGGGGTTGCCGTTGATCTTGCCGACGAGCGCAGCGGCCCCAGCCGTCGAGCCGAAGTCGATGGCGCTCGCATTGAGGAATTCCAGCGCCTTGTTCGAGCCCGCCGATTGCACCCAGCGGATCGTGATACCGTCCTTGGCGAATTCCTTTTCGAGCAAGCCCTGCGATTTGAGCACCAAGGATACGGGATTGTAGGTCGCCCAGTCGATGCGGATCTCCTTGGGCGGGTTCTGCGCCATGACGGGTATCGCGCCGGCCAGCACGCTCGTGGCCAGGGCAAGGCCAAAGCTGCGCCACGTGCGGCGCCAGTTGCGCGACGCACACAAACGCGCGGACGAGGGGATCGAACTGATGTGAGGGATCATTGCACATTCCTGTCTTGCTTTGCCGCAGGGTGCCGCATATCATCAGAAATGGAATAAATTTGCTAGACTTCTGTCATATGGCGGCACAAAAAAGAATATTGTCACCGTTACATCGGTAATTCATGGAACGAAATGTTCATTCGACCGTATTTCAAACAAGGCCGATCCGCCTCCCCGAAAACGAAGCGAAGATGATTTGGCGTCAGCTCGAGCACCCCGCCCACCGGAGGCAAATCGGCTCACTCCTTGATACGCAAGTACGCCCCACACACCAGGTCATCGACCCGGAACGCCTGAGCGCCTGAGTCGGCTGCACGACGAACAATCGGGCCTCGTGCTGATCGATCCAATAACCAATTGTTGGGCTTTGAGGCACTTCCCCCCACCAACCTTCGATCTTCCGACACGTGATGAAAGTGTGGCATAACCACATCGATCTTGGCTGATGACAGGCATTCCTGTGATCTGCCGATCGGTGTGCAATGCAGCGGAGAGATCAATGAACCGAGTATTCACAACCCTTCTCGCCGGACTGGTGGGAACCATGGTCGCCAGCGGTGTCGCCCAGGCCGACCAACTCGATGCCATCAAAAAGAAGGGCACGCTGACCGTCGGCGTAAAGACCGACTATCCACCGTGGGGCATGCGCGACTCGAGCGGCGCCATCGTCGGCATGGAAGCGGACATGGCGGCAGACGTCGCCAAGCGCCTCGGCGTCAAGCTCGAACTCGTATCGGTGGTCTCGTCCAACCGCATGCAGTTCCTGCAACAGGGCGCCATCGACCTGATGATCGCCACGATGAGCGACACGCCTGAGCGCCGCAAGGTCGTCGGCATCGTCGATCCAGTCTATTACGCGGCTGGCGTCGCCATCCTCGCGAACAAGTCGGCCAACGTCAAAAGTGCAGCCGACCTCAAAGGCAAGCCCGTGTGCGCCTTGCAGGGCGCATTCTACAATAATGACCTGCAATCGAAGTATACCGGCCAAGACCTCGTCGCCTTCAAGGGTGTTCCCGAAGCCGAGCAGGCGCTGCTGGACGGACGTTGCGTGGGCTTCGTCTACGACGATGTGGTCCTCGTCTGGAAGAAAGCGCAGGACACGAAGTGGGCGAACTTCGATGTCGTCCAGCTCAGTGAGTGGGCGCCGGTGCCGTGGGGCCTCGCCGTCAAGATCGAAGAGATCAGCGGTCCCTGGGGTAAATTCATGACCAGCACCCTCGAAGACTGGATGAAA
>JANOKV010000684.1:0-4231 GCA_031419415.1 Hyphomicrobiales bacterium
GCATCGCCGAAGCAAATCGCGGCGACGTTCTTCCCGCCGACGAGGTCTTTTCCGAGATCGCCCAGAAATATGGCCTCACACGCGCATGAGAGTGGTGTTCACGCGTCGTGCTCGCTCCAACCTCGATGAACGCATCGCCTACAGCGTCGAGCACTTCGGAATTGCACTCACGAGCCGCACCTTCGATCGCTTGGACCGGTATTTGTCCGACGTATTGGCGCGCTATCCAGATATCGGTCGACCACTTCAAAACTTCGATGCCGCCGAAACATGGGTTCCACGAACGCCTTTTATTGTCATCTACCGCGTCAATCCGGATGCGGACGAGCTGGCGATCCTGGCCGTTTACCATCACGCCCAGGATCGTTCAAAATTCAATCCTGCCGACACTTGATCTCCCTTCACCACCCGTCGATCGAAGGACCCTGCCCCGATGTCCGCCACTCCACTCGCCGGCCTCAAAGTTCTCGAGTTCAGTCATACCGTCATGGGGCCGACGGCGGGGTTGGTGTTGGCGGAGTTGGGCGCGGAGGTCGTGAAGGTCGAGCCGGCGCCGAAGGGGGATCACACGCGGGGGCTCGGCGGTTTTGCGGCGGGGTTTTTCGCGGCTTTCAATCGTAACAAGCGCAGCCTCGCCATCGACCTCAAGAAACCCGAGGGGCAAGCGGTCATGCGCCGCCTCGTCGCCAATGCCGATATCGTGCTCGAGAACTATGGCCCTGGCACCATGGAGCGCCTGGGCTGCGGTTGGGAGGAGATGACCGCGCTCAATCCGCGCCTCATTTATCTCGCGCTGAAGGGCTATCTTGCGGGTCCCTACGAACATCGCCCCGCGCTCGACGAGGTCGTGCAGTTCCACGTCGGCCTCGCCTACATGACCGGGCCGCCGGGCCGACCGCTGCGCGCGGGCGCGTCGATCATCGATATTCTGGGCGCGGTGTTCGGCGTCATCGCCGTGCAAGCGGCGTTGCGCGAGCGCGACCAGACCGGCCGGGGCCAGCGTGTGTCGAGCGCGCTGTTCGAGAGCGCGGTTTTTCTCATGTCCACCCACATGGCCGGCATCTCCATGACCGGCCAGGACATGCCGCCGATGCCCGCTCGACGCGGTGCCTGGGCCATCTACGAGGTGTTCGCCTGTCAGGGCGGCGACCTCTTCATCGGCGTCACCAGTGACCAGCAGTGGACGCGTTTCAGCGAGGAATTCGAACTACAGACGCTCGCCGCCGACCCGCGCCTCGCCACCAACCTGATGCGCTGCGACGAGAAGGCGTGGCTGCTTCCGGCGCTGAAAGAGGTTATCGCAGCGATCCCCAAGGACGAGGTGGCGCAGCGCTGTGAACGCGCAAACGTGTCGTGGGCGCCTGTCGGCCAGCCCAAGGATTTGTTCGAGGACGCCCACCTGCTGGCGACCGGCGGCCTCGTCGATGTCATCCTGTCGCGCGCCGGCGGCCTCGAGGGGATCAAGACTGCGTTGCCCGCGTTGCCCATCGAATTCGGTGCGGACCGCAAACGGCCCGGCGTGCGCAGCCAGTCGCCGCGCATGGGCGAGCACAACGCCGAGGTGCTGACTGAGGCTGGGCTATCGCCCGCCGAGATCGAGGCCCTGATCAAAGCCGGCATCATCGTTTCAGCCGCCTGAGAACCACACCATGTCCAGCACCCCTTCTGCGCAATCCCCGTCAACCGAAGTTCGCATTCGCGTCGAAGGCCGCGCCGGCCGCATCACGCTCGACCGACCCCGGGCGCTCAATGCGCTGACGCTCGACATGGTGCGCGCCATCTGGGCGGCGCTGCTTGGGTGGCGCGACGATCCCGCCGTTACGTTGGTCATCCTCGACGGCGCGGGCGAACGCGGCTTGTGCGCGGGCGGCGACGTGCGCTCGCTCTATGATGCGCGCACCGAGGGCTCGGGCTTCGCGCGCACGTTCTGGCGCGAGGAATATCGGCTGAACGCGCTCATCCACCGCTACCCAAAACCGTTCATCGCGCTGATGGACGGCATCGTCATGGGCGGCGGCATCGGGCTGTCTGCGCACGCCCAGGGCGGCACGCGCATCGTGACGGAGCGCTCGCGCATCGCCTTCCCCGAAACCACGATCGGGCTCATTCCCGATGTCGGCGGCACGTGGCTATTGTCGCGCGCACCCGGCCAGACCGGCGCCTATCTCGCGCTGATGGGCACGCAGATGAATGCGGCCGATGCGATCCACACCAGTTTTGCCGACCATTATGTAGCCAGCGCCAGACTGCCCGAGATGATCGACCGTCTGAGCACCAGCAGCGAGACGCCCGCAGCAATCATCTCGAGCTTTGCTACCGATCCAGGCTCGTCCACGCTCGAGGGACCACTCGCGGCCGATCTCGCCAAGTTCTTCGCGTTCGACAACGTCGAGGCGATCAGCGCCGTGCTGGACCTCGATGGAACCAGCGAGTTCGCCGCACGCACCCGCGAGGCTTTGATCGCCCGCTCGCCGTTGGCGCTGAAAGCGACGCTCGAAGCCCTCCGGCGCGCCCGCGCCTACACGAGCCTCGAACAGGCCCTGACGGTCGAATTTCGCTTGTGCACGCACCTCTACGAGGGTGGCGAATTCATCGAGGGCGTGCGCGCACTGATCGTCGACAAGGATCGTGCGCCCAAGTGGTCGCGCCCGACGCTCGCCGCCGTGACGCCGGCCGATATCGAGGCCCTCTTCGCCCCGCTCGTGGCAGAAGACGGGCCGTTCAGCGCCTAGGCGCCTCCACACTCGACTTCCCCCCTCCTGGGGTCTATAAGCCCCGACCTTCGGTTCAATAAAGGACTGCCTCCGGTTCGATTCCGGCCGCAGATGTAATCATGGCAAGAAAAAAACATCGCGCGGGCGAAACCCCGGGCAAAGGACCATCGCAGCGTGCGTTGCGGGTCGGCGAGATGATCCGGCACAAAGTGGCAGAACTGTTGGCCCGAGGCGCTGTCCACGATGACGTTCTGGCGCAGCACGTCATCACCATTCCCGAGGTGCGCATGTCGCCCGATCTGCGCCTTGCGACCGTTTACGTCATGCCGCTCGGCGGAAAAGACGTACCCGAAGTTCTGGCCGCACTCGAGAAGCGCCGCAAATACATTCGCGGCGAAGTCATGAGCACGTTGGACCTCAAATACGCGCCCGACCTGCGCTTCAAGTTCGACGACACCTTCGACGAAGCAACCCGCATCGACGCGCTGCTCGACAGTCCCAGAGTGCGCCAAGACACGGGGCGCGACGACAGCCGCTGAGTTTTCGCGCGACCGATTGGGCGCCTCACGTCCTACCCGAACCGAATTACGCCGCCATTCTGGCGACAGCGTCATCCACCTCTCCAACTCGGATACTCCAAATTCCATGGCGCGACGCAAGAAGGGCAATCCCATCAACGGCTGGATCATCCTGGACAAGAGCCAGGGCATCACGTCGACCCAGGCGGTCGGCAAGGTGCGCTGGCTGCTTCAGGCGCAGAAGGCAGGCCATGCGGGCACCCTCGACCCGTTGGCGACCGGCGTGCTGCCGATCGCGCTCGGCGAGGCGACGAAGACGGTGCCCTACGCCGTCGATGGCCAGAAGGCCTATCGCTTCACCGTGCGGTGGGGCATCGAAACGGATACCGACGATTCCGAAGGTCGCGCCGTGCGCGAGAGCGCCGAGCGCCCGACCCGGCGACAGATCGAAGCGATCCTGCCCGACTACCACGGCGAAATTCTTCAGACGCCGCCGCAATACTCCGCCGTGAAAATCGAGGGCGAACGCGCCTACGATCTCGCCCGCAGCGGCGAGGTGGTGCCGCTTCAGCCGCGCCCGGTCGATATCGATCGGCTCGAGCTGGTCGACATGCCGGACGCCGATACGTCCGTGTTCGAAGCCGAGTGCGGCCGGGGCACCTACGTGCGCGCCTTGGCGCGTGACATGGGACGGCAACTGGGCTGCTATGGCCACGTAACGGCGCTGCGGCGCACGCGCGTCGCAGCCTTCCACGCCGACAACGCGGTGACGATTGCAGAGTTGGAAGCCGCCCACGAGGCGCAAGATGGCGGCGCGGCGCTGGCGCGCTTCATTCAACCGATCGAACTCGCGTTGTCCGACCTGCTCGAGGTATCGGTGAGCCAACCGGATGCCGCCCGTCTCGCGCGCGGCCAGGCCGTTCTGATGCGCGGCCGCGACGCCCCCGTCATGACCGGCGAGGCGTTCGCCATCTGCAAAGGGACATTGATCGCGCTGTG
>JANOKV010000685.1:0-1991 GCA_031419415.1 Hyphomicrobiales bacterium
TTCACGGGAACCGTTCGCGGCGAGGCGAAGGGGCAAGCCATCGCGACGATGACGCTCGAGCATTATCCCGGCATGACGCAAGACGAGCTGGCCCGCGTCGAAGCCGAGGCGTTGGCGCGCTGGCCGCTCGCAGGCACGCTGATTATTCACCGCTATGGGGCGCTGCGCCCCGGCGACAACATCGTGTTGGTGGTGACGGCGTCCCGGCATCGCCAAGCAGCCTTCGAGGCGGCTGAATTTCTCATGGACTATTTGAAATCCCGCGCCCCGTTCTGGAAGAAGGAAGCGGACGCGTCGGGAGCTGGTTCCTGGGTCGACGCCCGCGACGCCGATATGGACGCGATGCAACGCTGGGCGAAACCGGCACAATAGGCCTGACACTTGATCCGGCCGTATTGTGCGGTGCGGATTCGACATTTACGGTGGAGTTTGGGGCTCGGCGCGATACGCCAAGAGGCTATTGCGCCCTATGGGCCTCGAAACCTCACCCAGCCACACGATCGCGCAGTGGATAGGCCGGATCGTCGTAAAGCGCTTGGATTTCCGATTGGGTCAGGCGCAGATCATCGGTCTCGATGACGGTGCCGGTTCGCCCTTCGGCGCCGAGCACTTCGATCGCATAGCGGACGGCTTCGGCGCCCGTGTCGAACTTCCGATAGACCATCGGCAGGCGACGGCTGCCACGCTGAACTTGACCATAAACCTCGGCCGGAGCCGTGAAATCGAACTTTTCCATGATGGGTATATGGGGGCGCGCGATGCTGATTGCACCCACCACGCGCAATATCGATCGAGCCCACGCGACTCAAGGTTCGAGTTCGGTGTCCCAATACAGATAATCGAGCCAGCTATCGTGCAGGTAATTCGGCGGGAACAAGCGTCCGTTGCGATGCAGCTCGAACACCGTCGGCCGATAGGGCCACTGCATCGGCCGCATCCCGGCTTTGTCGGGCATGAGGCCGCCCTTGGCCAGATTACACGGCGCGCACGCGGCCACCACGTTGTCCCATCGTGTCTGGCCACCGCGCGAGCGCGGGATCAAGTGATCGAACGTCAGATCGTGCTTGGAGCCGCAGTATTGGCAGCAAAACCGGTCGCGCAGGAACAAGTTGAAGCGCGTGAACGCGGGATAGAGCGCCGGCTTCACATAGGTCTTCAGCGCCACGACGCTGGGAATGCGCATTTCGAAAGACGGGCTGCGCACGAAGCGATCGTATTCGGAGACGATATTCACCCGGTCCAGGAACACGGCTTTGACCGTCTCCTGCCAGCTCCACAGAGACAGCGGATAGTAGCTCAGCGGCCTGAAATCGGCATTCAATACCAGGGCCGGCAGACTCTCGGGTGATGCGGTTTGCACGTTCACGAGATGGTAGTCCTGACAGTTTCCTGTCCGAATCGCACTCGGAACACCAACTTTATCCGAGATGTTAGCTGCAAGTGACGCTCCTGTGAAGCCTTGCATCCACATGCCGTGCGGCGTCGCCACCGTCCGACACTTCGAGAACAGGCCTCCCAGCAACATCGCCGGCTGCCACTTCGGCCCGCCGCATCCGCAGACCGGGTGAACCATAAACCCAATACGCGCTCGCGAGTTCCGGTTGCGGCTGATGGGCGGAGAGGCCACGCGACAGGCGCGCGGCGCGTTCCTAGCCTTTTACGCTCACCCCTGCTTACTCGCCTCGTATCGGGCCTTGGTCTGCGCATTCATCGGATATAGCCCCGGCAGCGCGGCGCCGCCCTCGACTTCGACCATGATCCAAGCCTCTTGCCGCTCCTGCTCGGGGGCCTGCGCCACCACGTCGTCGAGCATCTTCTGCGGGATCAGCACCGCACCGTCGTCATCGACCACGATCACGTCGTCGGGGAATACGGCGACGCCGCCACAGGCGATCGGCTCTTGCCACGCCACGAACGTCAACGCCGCGACTGACGGCGGGGCCGCGCCGCCGCGGCACCAGACCGGCAACGTCGTCGCCAGCACACCCGCC
>JANOKV010000686.1:0-1748 GCA_031419415.1 Hyphomicrobiales bacterium
GGTATTTCAAATGTATTTTGCGTATGGTTGTATGGGGGTCGCGGGGCCGGTCCGATCGACCGGCCGCGTCTCAATGAACCCACCCAGCAGATCACAATCACAACCTCATTATTTCTAACCGCTCGCGGCGAACGCGACGGCGAGTGATTGCGCCTCCCGACGCCGTGGGGTCCGGTGTCTGGAGTTATCCTGACACCGTGTCGTCCCGAGCAGCCGACGCCATCACACCGGCGCGTGAGGGTGTCAGGCTCAAAGCCAGACAGCTCGGCGCGCGCGGTCCTGTGCGCAACGCGTCGGAATTCGGTCTGTCGGAATTCGGTCTAGCCTCGCGCGCGAAGCTGGGGGAGGATGGCAGGCTTTCTGTCCCTGCGCGCCGTGGCTCGATGGTGAGTGACAGTGCATCGGCGGGTGGATCACGAGCGAGGGGTGACTCATGGCTTTCGAGCTCGGCATCTTCGAAGAGTTCTGGCGGCGCGAGGGCCAGACAGAGGCTGGCGCCTTCCGCGATGCCTTCGCCCAGATCGATGCCGCCGAGCGCTACGGCATCGATGTCGCCTGGCTCGCCGAGCTGCACGTCGCGCCACAGCGGTCTGTTCTGGCCGCCCCCCTCAACGTCGCCAGCGCCGTCGCCATGCGCACGCAGCGCATCAAGATCGGCATCGCGGTGCAGGTCCTGCCGTTGTGCCACCCTCTACGTCTCGCCGAAGAGGTGGCGACCGTGGACCACGTCAGTGGCGGGCGGCTCATTTTCGGTGTCGGGCGCAGCGGCTTTGCGCGGACTTACGAAGCCTACGGCATCCCCTATGCCGAGAGCCGTGAGCGGTTTGCCGAGGTGCTGGCCATTCTGCAGAAGGCTTTTACCGAAGAGCGCTTTTCTTACGAGGGGCGCTATCACAGCTTCAGCAACGTGCATCTGGTGCCCAAGCCCGTGCAGACGCCCTACCCCGAGATTCGGGTCGCGGCGTCGGCCTATGACACCTATCCAGTGATCGGCGCCGCCGGCCATCCCATTCTGATTGCGGTGCGGCAAGGCAAGGTCGAGGAACTCGCGCCCCATATCGCCGCCTATCGTGAGGCGTTCGCGCGCAGCGGCAAGCCGGGCCGTGGCGGCATATATCTACGCGTTCCCGTCTACGTCGGCGCGACGCCACAGGAAGCGCGTGCGGAGCCGGAACAGTCGATCATGACATTTTATCGCGAACTGGGCGCGCAGATCGCCAAGACCGCGAGCGGCCCCGGCGTGCTGGCGAGTGAGAACCGTGGCGCGCGCGGCGCGGCCTTGCAGACCGTGACCTACGAGGAAGCGTTGGCTCAGAAGGTGATCGTCGGCTCGGCGCAGGAGGTCGCGTCCCGCATCAACGAATTGAAAGAAACCTTGGGCATCGACGGCATCCTCGCCGAACCCAACTGCGGTGGTCTCATTCCTCACGAAAAAGTCGTCGCCTCCCTCCGCCGCCTCGGCGAAGACGTCGGCCCGAAGGTGCGGTGAGGCCCAAGGCCAGTAGGGCGCGAGTGCGAAGTGTATTGCGCCGGGTCCGACGTTTCTTCGGCGAGGGTTCAGTTCGAGGCGGCGCAATACGCCAAGAGGCTATTGCGCCTTACGGTTGCTGCGGATATTCGAAATCGAGGCCGATGTCGCCGGGGAACGTACACGCGATGCGATATTCGATCTGGAGTTTGATGCGCGAGGCGCTGTCGGGCAATCGCGGGTGGCCCGAGCAATGGCGGTCGCCCGAGCCGAAAGCGGC
>JANOKV010000687.1:0-1544 GCA_031419415.1 Hyphomicrobiales bacterium
GTTACCCAACGAAACAGGCACGTCCGGCGCTGTTGAATTACGCGCGAATAAACGTCTACCTGATGACCCCGATGTCTCCGCTGATGACATGAGGCCATCGAGAGGCCTCTGCAATCAATCCAAATTCAACGTCATGCTCGCGCAGGCGGGCACCCACGACACGTCTCGCGTATTGCGGCGCCGATCGTGGGTCCCCGCCTTCGCGCATAGGCGCTAAAATAAGAATTGACGTTCGGAATCGACTTGTGATTCACGCTGTGGATGGCACACGAATCACTCTCGAATGACGACTGGCGGACGATTGTCGCCCGGCTCGGCGGCGCGGCCCGGCTCGAGGCGACCGCGCGCGAACACAAGGCGTTCCTGCGGCCGCGCGAGATCAGGTCGGCCGTCGATCTGTTGCGCATGATCCTGGCCTATTGTCTGGGCAAAAAGGGCCTGCGGTCCACGGCGGCGTGGGCCACGGCGATTGGCCTCGTCGATATCTCCAACGTCGCCCTGCTGTATCGCTTGCGCCAATGCGGCCCCTGGCTCGGCGTCCTGATCGCCGACGTTTTGGCGTCGCGGGCGCCGGCCGTGGCCAAGGGCCGTTTGATCCGCATCATCGACGGCACGACGATCCCCAAAGCCGGCGGCGCGGGCGCACACAACAAGCTGTGGCGCGTGCACAGCGCGTTCGATTTGCCGGCCGAGCGCTTCGGTGTGTTCGAGCTGACCGACGAAAGCGAGGGCGAAACGCTCGATCGCCTCGCCGTCGTCAAAGGTGAAATCCGCATTGCCGATCGCGCGTACATGCAGCCCGAGCGCATGGCGGCGGTGCTCGCGCAGGGCGCTGACCTGATCATCCGGGCGGGCTGGAAAAGCGTGCGCTGGCTCGATGTCGACGGCGCCGCGCTCGATCTCATCGCGGTGCTCGGGAAGGCCGACGACGTGGGGCGTGTGGATCGCCGTATCGGCATCGCGCCGAAGTCTGGAGGGCCTCTGCATCTGCGCCTCGTCGCCATCAAAAAGCCGGTCGAAGCCGCTGCGGTCGCGCGCGCCAAAGCCACGCGCGAAGCGCAACGCGGGGGGCACAAATTGACGCCGGCGACGCTGATCGCAGCGGAGTGGGTGATCCTGGTGACCTCGCTGGAGGCAGCCGAATTTTCCGCCGACGACGTGCTCGCGCTCTACCGGTTGCGGTGGCGCATCGAATTGGCCTTCAAGCGTCTCAAAAGTATCGTCGGTTTGACAGGGCCTCCGGGCACGGATGAGCGGTCCGCCAAGCCGTTCGTGCTCGCGCATCTGTTGATGATTTTGCTGCTCGAACCGCTCGCCGACGGGATCGAGGCCTCTCCCCGCTCGGACCAGCGCGCCGCCTGACCCGCCACGGGACTTGGCGTCTGTTGCGCCAGCTCGCCGCGACGCTCCTCGTTGCGATCGCGCCATCGCCATCGCTTGCCGACATCCTGCACTATCGAGCAGCGCTAACCCGCCATCTCCACGAACCGCCGCGTCGGCGCATGTATCAAAAAATGGCCGAAGTATTTTAGCGCCTATGCGCG